>JADDPV010000165.1 GCA_016781705.1 Rubrobacter sp. | reverse complement strand
AGGGGGTCGGACCTCGGCATCGAAGACCACAGGCTCGTCGCTCGGGTTCCAAAAGCGGTGCGGGACTCCGGGCGGCACGAAGGCCGACTGGCCCTCTTCGAGAACGACGTGGTTCTCCTTGCTGCCCACACACATATCCAGCCTGCCCTCCACGACCTCGAAGCTCTCCGTGTAGCCGAGGTGGTAGTGTAGGGGTGGTCCCTGGACGCCCGCCGGCACGTCGCACCTGACCCTCGCGTACTCGCCTCTCGTCTCCTCGGCGGTAACCAGGAACGTCACCTTCTCGCCGGTGATGGGGTTCTCGAACGCGCGGGGCAGGCCCGTGCTGGTCGTGTTCGTCTCGCTTTCTCTCGTCATTGTTGGTCCTCCTTTGGTGCGGGGAGGCTGCACGGCCTTCCCATCGCTTCTCTTTGCTTCTCCCAGCCTACGCCGCCGGGACGCCCGGTCGTACAGGCTCGGGCCCGGTGGGGAGCGAGGCCGCCGAGGTCTTCTCTCGCCTGCGGGTGAAGAGCGCGTACCCTATGGCCGCCACGGCGAGGCCGCGCGGCAGCTCTATCAGCAAGCCGGTGAGGACGGGCGTCTCCGGGACCGGCAGGAGCAGGAGGACCGGGGCGGCGGCCATCAGCATCCCGGACCACCTCGGCAGCACGCGGGAGTGGAAGACGGCGACGCCGAGCAGCAGCAACCCTAGCATGAACACCGGCCCGCCGACGCCCTCCAGCACGGCGAACGGCGTCGAGCCGGAGATGGCGCCGCCCGGGGCGACCAGACTGCTCGTCGCGGGGTCCGCGGCCAGTACGGGGGCGACGAAGGTATCGTAGCCCGTGAAGGATATGACGAGCGTCGCGTTCGCGAGGAAGTACATCGTGAAGCCCGCGAGCCCGAGGATGCCCGTCGTGAGGGCGATGCGGGCGTAGAGGGCGGGGAGCCCGAAAAGCAGGCAGGCGCCGCCGAGGAAGACCAGGAAGTGCGCGATCGGGAACTCCGGCCGCGCCAGGGACGAGAGCGAGTGGGCCTCGCCTTCGATCACCGGGTGCAGCAAGCCGCCGGCAACGGAGAGCGCGAAGGACAGCATCAGGGCAAGCCCGCCGAGTCGGGTCGGGGTCATGCCCGACGCTTCTCGTTCGCCCCTGCGTGCGGACGCCGGTTCTCCGTGGCGGATCATCTTCCGTGCAGACATCGTTTGTTTCTCCTTTCGTTCGTCTTGTTCATCGTGGTAACCAATCTCCCGCCCTAAAGTGAGGTCGGCACCGCCTCTACGCCGTACTTCGCCGCGAAGGCGGCCAGCGTCCCGCCGCTGAATCTTTCCTGCGTCGCGGGTACAACCCCGCCGGCGGGGGTTCCCCGATCTCCTCGAAGAACCGCTCGTGCAGCCCGCCGGGCGTCTGGCTGAGAAGCAGCCTGCCGGGCTGCGAACCCACGTTCTTGTGGGCGTGCAGGCAACCCTTCGGAACGTAGAGGAGTGATCCCGCGCCCGCCACGATGACTTCATTACCCACCAGGAACTCGAACTCGCCCTCCAGCACGTAGAAGCATTCGTCCTCTCTATGCTGGACGTGCGGCGGCGGCCCGCCTCCGGGAGGCGATACCGCTTCGAACAGCGAGTAGGCCCCGCCGGTTCGTTCGGCGCTCACCTTGCGCGTCACCAGCTCGCCGAAGACCCTCAGCGAGCGGCCTTCGTCCGGCCCGGGGTGGGTGGTGTTCCTCTGGCTTACGGGAATGGGCGGCGTCGGAAAGACACGCCTCGCCCTGGAGGTGGCACGAAAAGCCGCGGAGCTCTTCCCCGACAGCGTGGTGTTCGTCGCTCTGGCGCCCTTGAGCGACCCCGCTCTCGTGGTCCCGACCGTCGTGCGGTCGCTGGGTCTAGAGGAGACGAAGGGCAAGACCCCGGGCGAAGTGTTGGTCGCCCACCTCCGGGAGAAGGAGTTCTTGTTAGTCCTGGACAACTTCGAGCACGTGCTGGATGCCGCGCCCGAGGTCGCGGCCCTGATCGAGTCCTGCGTGCGCCTCACCGTTCTCTGCACGAGCCGCGCGCCTCTGCGCGTGCGCGGCGAACAGGAGTACTCTATCCAGCCCCTTGTGCTGCCCGCCTCCACCCTCTCGCCGGACGTGGAGGAGGTGCTCAGCTCCTCCGCTGGCCGTCCATTCGTGGAGCGTGCCCGGGCCGCCTCGCCAACGTTCGAGGTTACCGAGAGGAACGCGAGGGCGGTGCGGCGATCTGCTGACGCCTCGCCGGGCTGCCGTTAGCGCTGGAGCTTGCGGCGGCGAGGACGAGGTTCCTGAGTCCCACGACGCTCCTCGCCCGGCTCGATCGGGCGCTGTCGGCGAGCTGGGCGCAGGATCTGCCCGAGCGTCAGAGAACGATGCGTGCGACGCTGGACTGGAGCAACGACCTACTTTCGACAGGGGAGAAGGTCTTGTACCGGCGCCTGTCGGTCTTCGCCGGGGGCTTCACCCTGGAGGCGGCTGAGGCCGTGGGCGCCGGGCTCCCAGGCGAGGCGGAAGACGTGCTGGATCTCATCGGGCGGCTGGTGGAGCAGTCGCTGGTGGCCGTAGAGCAGGACCCGGACGGCGAAGCACGCTACGGGATGCTCGAACCGGTGAGGCAGTACGCACGCGACAAGCTGGAGGAGAGCGGGGAAGCGGACGCCGTTGGCGGCGCACACGCCGCGTTCTTCCTCGCGCTCGCGGAGGCCGCCGAGCCGGAGCTGCGCGGGCCGCACCAGGTCGGATGGCTGGACCGGCTGGAGAGGGAGCACGGTAACCTCAGGACCGCCGTGTCGTGGTTCCTGGAGCACGGCGGCGCCCAGGACGCGGTCCGACTTGGGTGGTGGCTATGGCTATTCTGGTGGGCCCGAGGCCACCACGGCGAGGGGTACGCGTGGATGGAAGCGGCGCTGGCAAGGGGAGACGAACTTCCCGCGCGCGAAAGGGCGAGGGCGCTCTCCGTGGCGGGGACCATGCTGATGCGCATGGGTGACCTCCTTCGGGCGGTGCCGCTCTACGAGGAGAGCCTCGCACTCTTCAGGCGGGTGGAGGACGAAGCGGGCGTCGCCCGGGCGAGCGTGGGCGCGGGGTTGGGCGCTTTGCGGGGTGGCGACCCGGCCCGAGGCGCCCGTCTCCTGGAGGAGGTCAGGCGGCTTTACCGCGCGGCCGGGGACGCGTGGAACCAAGCCCAGACCCTCGTGTTTTTGGGGGCACTGCCGTTCGCCGGGGGCGACCACGAGCGGGCCGCGGAGCACTTCGAGCACGCGGTGGGGATGGCCCGGCGGATCGGGGACCCCTTCGGCATGTTCGCCCCGACCTACCACCTGGCGCAGGCGAAGCAGGCTTTGGGCGACCATCCCGGGGCGGCTCTATGCCGAGGCGCTGGGGCTCGCCGAGGAGATCGGCAACACCACCAACATGGCCTACTGCTTGCGGGGACTGGCGGAGTGCTCGGGTGCGCGGGGCGAGACCGAGAAGGCCGCCCGACTGTACGGGGCGACGGCGGCCTTCCTGGAAGGCGTTGGCCTGCGCTTCGACGCGCTCGTGACGGGCCAGGGTTTCCACGAGCGATACCTGTCCCTAGCGTGCGCTCGGCTGGACGATCGAGCGTGGGCGGCGGCGTGGTCCGAAGGCCACAGGATGGGCTTCGAGCAGGCGGTGGCTTACGCGCTCGGAGGAGACGCGGCGGCGCCCGCCGTGCCCTAGGCGAGCGAGGAACGCCCTACGCGGGCACAGGCCGAAGCTGCTAGGGCGTGTCTGGTGGCTCACGAGGACAACCAGACCATCAGCGAGGCGATGACCGCCATCGCCCGGTAGTTGACCGCCCGCTTCTCGTACTTCGTCGCCACGGCACGCCACTGCTTGAGCCGCTTCACGCATCTCTCCACCCCACGTTGGTTGCGCCGCTTGTAGAGCTCTGCGCGTCCAAGCTCGGCGGTCTCCCCCCGCGGCGCGAGCGCCGCTCCTTGTGGTCTTTGCGCTCGGGGATGGTGGTGTGCCGGATATGCCGCGGCGCTTGCTCAGCAGCTTGCGCCAGCTACTATCGTGGCTGTAGCCCCGGCGCTAGGCGATCAGCAGCCGATCCGGCCGCTTGCGCGGCGGCCGGCCGCCCCCTGCCAGGGCGCTTCACCCCGATGCCGTCGAGCACGCGCAGCTAGAGGCTGCGCGTGCTCTCGTTGCGCGCTGCCCCCCACCGTCACGCGAGCACCCCAAGAGAGCTCGTCGGGGGACGCATAGCATTCGGCGATCCCGCACCCCGGATTACTCTACCTCCTGTGCCCCGTCAAAAAACGGGCACCGAACTCTTGCCCGAAAAGCCGCCCGCAGAGCGGCTTCCGTTCCCCCACAGGCACGGTATCAGAAAACGGGTGTTTTGTGGTAGGGTGGTCGCGTGATCGCTCTGGTCGAGGACAGGTTGGCGGAGGTCGCGGAGATCTGCCGGCGGTACGGCGTCGAGCGGCTGGACCTGTTCGGCTCTGCGGCCGGCGACGGGTTCGATCCCGAGGAAAGCGACCTCGACTTCGTGGTCTCCTTCGAGAGTAAGGAACCTCCCGAACTCTTCGACCGCTACTTCGGCCTCAAGGAGGACCTGGAGGGGCTCTTCAGGCGGGGCGTCGACCTCGTGACCGAGGGTGCGCTCGCCAAGGACCGGCGCTTCGCCGAGGACGTCGAGGAGAGCAGGGTGCAGCTGTATGCGTCCTAAGCGGACGCCGAGGACCCTGGAACAGATAGGCGACGCCGCTTCGTTCGTCCTCTCCGTCACCGAAGGCAAGACGCTAGCCGACTACGCCGCGGACCGTCTGCTCAGGCAGGCCGTCGAGCGCAACCTAGAGATCATCGGCGAGGCGGTGGGGCGCCTGGGGAGGGACGCCCCGGAGACGGTTTCCCGCTTGAGCGAGCACGAGCGCATCATGGCCTTTCGGAACGTCCTGATCCACGGCTACGACCTGGTGGACGACGAGCTGGTATGGGACACCATAAAGACCAAGCTGCCGGTCCTGCTCTCCGAGGTAGATGCCCTGCTGAAGGAGCGGTCGCGGTGAGCCCAAGGCTTACGAGGGTCGCGGTCTACCTCAGGGTCAGCAAGGACGACGGATCTCAGGAGACGGAGAACCAGCTCATCCAACTCAGGGAGTTCTGCGAGGAGTGGGAGGGCCACGAGCTCGTCGCCGAGTACGTGGACCGGGAGTCCGGAACCAGGGGCAGGCGGGAGCGCAAAGACTTCGACCGGATGTTCGCCGACGCGGCGAGGCGACGGTTCGATGTTGTGCTCTTCTGGGCGCTAGACCGCTTCTCCAGGGAGGGGATAAGGAAGACCATAGCCTACCTCGAGCGCCTGGACGCTTGCGGGGTGGCGTTCAAGTCCTACACTGAGCCCTTCCTCGACAGCGACAACGAACTGATCGCGCACATCGTCTTGGGCGTGACCAGCTACTACGCCCAGCAGGAGGCGCTGAGGATCTCCGACAGGACCAAGGCGGGCCTCGAGCGGGCGAGGAGGAACGGGAAGGTCTTGGGGAGGCCCGACGGCTTCGAGCGATGGGCGCCGGTGCTCGCGGAGATGAAGGAAAAGGAGTATTCCCAAGGGCAGATGAGCCGAGAGACGGGTCTGTCGTATAACACCGTCAAAAAATACCTGCGACGGTTGGGGCATGGAACGATGGAAGAAGCGAGCACGTGAGCGCAATCTTCCGGGACAGAGGCTAAGGATTTTGGGTCGTTCCGCCGGAGGCGCTGCCGCAGGGGGTTTCAACTTTCAGGCCGCTGCAACTGCTTTGGCGTACGTCCACGTGCTCACCTCCCAGCCCCTCGACTGGATCTGCGGTCAGACGGACGTACCTAGGGAGGTGGAGTCCGAAACCGGGGCCCCGTGGGATGACATACGGATCGTGTGCGAGGACGGTGCCAGGATCGAGGTGCAGGTAAAGAAGGGACTCACGAGAGGGCTCCAGGCTTTGGAATGCGGTGCGTGACCTCGCGCTCGGCCTCGCGCAGGAGTGTTCCCTCTACACCGTGCTGCTCGTGGACTCCGAGGCCAGCGGGTCGGTGAAGAATGACTTGAGAAGAGACATACCCCGAGTGGCGCAGGGCCGCGAAGACGGTCTGCGGGACATCATGGAGGAACTCGTTTGCAAGCTCGGAGAGGACGGCCTGGAAGATCTGTTCGTGCTCGAGCGCCTCAACATCGTGGAAAGGAATCTGTACGAGACGGCCGGCGACCACGCTAACGCCCTGACGCTCCTTAGAGATGTCACTGACGAGCCGGTCCGGGCCTGGAGGGAGCTGGAGCTCGACGGGCACAGGCTCATGGAAGAACGGGGAGGTAAGGAGCGCGGAAAAGCTGACGCGTCTTCTCAGCGGGGCGAGGCTGGCGCTCTCCCACGTGCCTTCGAACCTGCCGTGGTCGCTCAAGCTTACCGCGATTGGCTGATCAGTAGGACTAAGGCTTCTATGTGCCGGGTCCTGGCGTCAGGCTGCCCATAGACAAGGCCTGGGCGAGGCTCGATGCGCGGGTCGGCGACGGGAAGAGCGGACCCGCCGGCGCGAAGGAGCTCGAGGAGTGGGTCGCTTCGTACGACGAGTGGGGACGGCTGACGGCGCCCCGGGATCATACCGACGCGGACCCTGCGCGGTGTTTGAGAATCCTCCGTCTACTCCGGGCCTTACTACTCCTTCACAAAGGCCTAAATTCTAAGAGATGCGAA
>JADDPV010000150.1:2055-6605 GCA_016781705.1 Rubrobacter sp. | reverse complement strand
CGATTCCGTCGAAGAAACGGCCCACGAGGTCGCCGGCGCCCTTGCGGTGCGCCGCGACGAACACGGCGCGGGCGAGGTCCTCGTTCCCGGCCTGCGTCGCCACGTCGAGGAGCGTCGAAAGCTCCCCCTCGTCGGCCAACGCCGCCCGGGAGAGAGCGCCGGCGTCCGCCACGCCGAAGAGACGCCCCTTCAAGGCGTCCGCCCTCCCGGCCAGCTCGCCCTGGTAGCGTTCCACCTCGCGGGTGTACTCGCGGAGGGTGGCGGCATGGGCGTCGGCGGCCCTCTGCTGCTTCTGCTCGCGCAAGAGACGGGTACGCTGCTCGTCGGTGAGCTGGTCGAGGTAGGCGCCTTCGGGGAGCGCGTTGTCTGCGCGGATGCTTCGTACCTCGTCCTGGTAGCGGGTCATGATCGCGCCCGCCTTCGCGGAGTGCTCCGCCCTGATCTCGTGGATGCTTTTCACGCTGTTTCCTTTCTCTCGTTCTGGGCTAGGCATTCGTCGCGGTGCCTCTGTACCTCCAGGCGGCTTATGCCGCGGTAGCGGCGCACGATGGAGCGGGGCGACTGGCCGGCCCCGAGGAGCGCCCGGTCTATCACCGCGCGGTCGGGGTGCTCGCACGCCTTGCAGCGCGTCACTCCCGGTCCCCCTCGTCCGTGCGCTCCTGGCCGGTACCCTCTTCGCCCCGGTCCCTCCCCATCAGGTCCTCCGCGGAGAACCCCCGCCGGCTCTCGGCCCACTTGGCCCGTAGGATCTCCGAGAAGGCGGCCGAGGCCTCCCGCCTCTCGTCGGCGTTCACCCCTCCCCCCGCAGGGCCTTGATCTCGCGGGCCGCTTCCTTGACGCGCCGCTCCCGGCTCTCCACGCGGGCGTTGGCGTCGCCGTAGTCGTAGCGGGCGGCGTTCTCCTCTTCGACCGCCTCGAGGCGCTTGGCCGTGGCCGCCTGGAGCCTCTCGTGGGCCTCCTCGCGCTTCTTGCGGAAGGGTTCGGCCTCTTGCCTGTGCCTCTCGCGCCGGAGCTCCAGGCGCCTGACCTTCGCGGCGCGGAGCAATGTGGGGAGGATGCCGCGCCGGCGCTCCCTCTTCTCGAGGTCCTCGGCGGCCCCGGCCTGGATCTCGTCCCACGTCAGGGCGCGTGCGGGGCTGTCGAGCTCCCCGCGTTCGGCCTCCAGGCGCGAGATCTCGGCGTCCATCTTCTTCTCCTCTTCCAAGAGGTCCTCGGGCTTCGTCTTCGTGGTCATGCCGCGTCCTCTCCTTCGTTCGTGGTTATCCCTAACTCCCGCTCGACGAGCCGTAGCCCGCTCTTGTGGCGCCTGATCAGGCGCTCGAAAGTCCTCGTGTGCGCCTCCAGTTGGCGCCGGTGGTAGTCGAGCCGGTCCCACAGGCGTTCGGTCCTGAGCTTGTCGTTGTGCTTTCGCGTCGACTCTTTCCAGGCCATCTCCTCGGCGTTGGCCCTGCCGTTCTGCTTGGCCCGCCTCTCGATAAACCCGTTTAGTTCGGCCTCCACCTTCTCGATGCTCGCCACCTCGTCTATCAACGCGCTCCTCTCATCCGGTCGTAGTCCTCCAGGACGCCCCACCGCTCCAGCGCGCCGCGAAACTGTTTGGCGATCGTCTCCCGGGCCGTGCCGAACGAGCCCCCCGACAGCTCGGAAGGGTGCGCGTTTATCAGGGGGCGTATCCTCCTCGCCGCCTCTTCCGCGTCCGGCCCCTCCAGGACGAACATCGGCCGCTCGCCCCGTTGCCGCGCTCCGCCGAAGAACCCCGCGACCATGAACCCGCCGCGCGCCGGGTGCGCCGACGATCCGTAGTGGTAGGACGCAAGCTCCGGGGAGAAGCAACTGACCTCCACGTCTAGCCCCCGTAGGCTGTCCACGACAACCCCGCCAACCTGTCAGTAGAAGCTCTCTTTGTGCTCCAGTTTCCCGGCGCGGACCTCCACCCTCTCGCTCATTTCTCTCCCTTGTAGGTGATTTGAGTAGACAAACAGGACAAACGAAAGGTCCCGCCCAGCTCCCCGACCCGTAGGGGTGTAGGGGAGCCGGTACGCCCGTTCGGTATTGCGCGGAGGGGAGCCATCACGCGGCCCCACTCATCGGTACGAAGAACTCCCGCCACACCACCTTCGCGGCCGCCGCGATCTCGCCTTCATCCAGGAGCTCATCGGCATAACCCAGGCGCCACAGAAGGGTTTGCAGTTCCCACGCGGCGAGAAAGCGGGCGTCCGGGTGGCGGCGGTAGAGGTCCCGAAGCATGGGCGCTATCTCCTCCGCGGTCGTCTCCTCCGGGGAACGGTAGATGCGTATCTCTTCGGTACCCAGTTCGCGCACATCTTTGCCTAGTACCGCAGCCCGCGCATCTTTTCGGACGTGGGTCATACGGCCATAACCTCCTGACTCTCCGGCGATGGCGCCGTCGCCGCCCGTTCCGGCGGGGCGAAAACAAACTCTTCGTTGTCGTACTCGGGCAGCCTGACGATCTCGCACCCGAGACTCTTCGCCGCCGGGAGCGCCCACCCCGCCGGGAAGTTGGCGTCGGCAAGTACCTGTTGCAGCAGCTCCAACCGGATGCGCCCGCCGAGGGTGCGGACGCGGGCGCGGACGAACTCTTGAGCTCGCCGCTTGTGCTCCAACTCGGCGGCGCGGGCCTTCCGCTGGCGCTCCAACTCGGCGGCGATGTACTTCTCGCGGTTCTCGATACCGCGCCTCATCAGGTCGAGACCGGCGCGGCTCGGTCCAGGCGGGCCGTGCTTGGCGCGCTCCAGGCGCTCGCGGTAGCGCGCACCATCTTCACGGTGCTTCTTACGCTGCCGCTCGGCTTGCTCTATCTCGCCCTTGCGCTCCCGTTCGGCCTCTAGCTTTTCGAGCCAGTCGTCGGCGAGCCTTACGACGTCGTCGTCGACCGTGATGATTCCGGCCTCCTCTAGCGGCACTAGAATGCGCCT
This sequence comes from Rubrobacter sp., assembly GCA_016781705.1. Classification (GTDB taxonomy): domain Bacteria; phylum Actinomycetota; class Rubrobacteria; order Rubrobacterales; family Rubrobacteraceae; genus Rubrobacter_F. Next base: position 3,669 of record JADDPV010000150.1, on the reverse strand, counting down.
CCTTACATCCCACGGCCTCTTACGGTTGGTCGCCTCGCAGTAGTCGAGGAGGTGCATCTCGCCGCCCGCGTCCTCCAGGGCGTCGAGAACGGCGCACCTGTGGGGACCGAGACGTTTGACGTAGGGGCGGGCTTCGAGTTCTTCGGCGGTGGCGTGGCGGGGCGTCCGTCCGGCGTGGCGCACCCGGCTCGTACCCTTGACCACCTCGAACTCTTTACGGCGGGCGCGGCCCGGAGACGACCAGCGCAGGCGGGGCGCGGTCGGGTAGCGCAGCCCTTTACACCTATGGTCACCTACCTTTGTCGGGTGTCCCAACCCTTCCTCTTTCGCGCTCCCCTTGTCCATACTGTAAAGGGTTGCGCTAGGCACCCGGAGGCTATAGGTACGCGGTTTGGCGCGGTCCTCTTGCGGCAGAATCTCCAGGAACCCGGCGGCTTCAAGGTGCGTTATCGACTTTGCTACCGAGGCCGCTGACTTCGCCGCCCGTTCCGCTATCGCCCTGGTGCCGACGCTGAAGATGATGCCGCGTTCGTCGAGCTTGCCGCGCTGGGTTGCGAAGTACAGCAAGGCGTCGACCGTGTCGCGGGCCGTGTGGCCGCGAGCCCAATTACCCTTATCAGCGGCCCCGACGAATCCCATCCAGTCCGCTTCTCGCCACCACCGTCTGAGGGCGTCGATACCGGCGCGCAGCTTCTCGTTCCGGGTCAGCCTGACCGCGCCCATCTCGACCAAGTCGTAAGGCCGCGTCAGAAGCTCTATTTCCTTGACCGTCCCGCCATTGGCGAAGAAGTCGTCGAGCCCCTGCTTGCTTCCATCGGCGGCTGGCGGCAGTAGGGTGATGAACACTTCCGCGCCGCGTTCCTTCAGGAGCCGCGCCAGACGGTCTGCGGCGAGCTGGACCATCGGGTTGTCGGTGATGTCCGAGTCAAAGAGGATGCTGTACTTCTCACCGTCGAGGGGGAGGTAATCCCAATCGTCTATCAGGGCCGCGCCCTTGTCGCGCTGGCCGTTGAAGACGCCCGACATGCCGACCATGAGCATTCCACGGCTTACCCCGGCGTCTACCTTCTTCTCGCCCTCGGTCAGATAGCGCCTGCCGCCCGGCTGCTTGATGCGCTCGTGCTGGCGCGGGTGGACGTCGAGCCTGTTGGCGTGGCCCTTGGGTTGCATGTACTTCGGGAGCTTGCCGGGGTTGTCGGCGCGCAGGCGGTGGAAGATGCCACCGTCTAGCGTGTGGACGGGGAAGACGAGACCGGGCCGAGCCGGGAGCTTGCCGCCGTCCTGCGGCACGTCCTTCCCCTTCCGGGCGGTGAAGGTTCCGCGTTCGGCGACGACGTCGGGATCTAGGTCGGATTCAACCTCTAGCATGGTCCGGTGCGTTGCCGAGAGATGCGGCGTGTCGTTCATGGGGCCTCCGAAGAGGCGATAAGCGCGGTAGGGTTCGACAAGCTCGGTCGGGTTCGACAAGCGTTCGCTAGTGCGGATAAGCGCGGTAAGGTATCATTAACGCTAGGATGGTCCATTAGGACCTCCTTTTCAGTCTTGTGGTGAGCGTCAGATTTGCCGTCGGAGCGCTCACCACGGCTTTCACCGTGTCTGTGGTCATGGTAACAA
>JADDPV010000150.1:0-2002 GCA_016781705.1 Rubrobacter sp. | reverse complement strand
TTCGTCTGAACGCCTCCAAGTCTTCCCTGTAGACGACAGTCTTTCGGGGACCGTAGCGGTAGGCCGTGAGCTGGCCGCTGTTGATGAGATCCCGGACGAGGGTCTCGGAGATGCCAAGCTCCTCTGCGACTTCCTTGACCACGAATGGGTCTTTATGAGTCTGGTTCACTGCCAGATACTCTTCGTCGCTGCTCTTCGCCATCGTCCTTGATTTTCGCCCGAGGACCGGTCGCGACCGTTCCTCTATCCAGAGCTATCGTGAGGATTTCTTCCTGCATCTCGCCCGGATACCGCATAGCGACGCTGGTATCTATGTTGTAGTGCTTCGTAAACGCCTGAACGGCGACGAGGTAGTTTGAGGGCTCTTGCCCTTTCCTACCCTGGCCCCGGAGCGGAAACGCGTAAGGCTCTTTTTTTGAGACCTGCCTTACCCCTACAACGCGATTCTTCTTGCTGTACAGCAGCTCCACCGCTTCTGGACCCCCGAGCATTTCGTAGGCAGCTCGATTTATGGTCATGACCCGGCCACCACGTTGGATGGTTACGAACGGGCTTCCGGCTATCGCGATGTGCCTTTGGTCAAACCGCTCGAAATCCATTTTTGGCACTCCTGACTCTACATATAGCCTACACAAGATAGCACGGGGCAGCCTACTGAGCAATACTCCGTGGGTATATCTGGGGGTTTGTTGTTGAGATTGAGAAATTGGGATGTGCATCCTATGAGCATCTTTGGACTGCTACAATGAATCTCATGAATGTAATCCTCCTCCCACACGCCGAGGGACAGATGCAGGAGCGCGGTATCTCCGAGGAGCAGGTGCGTGCGACTCTGGCCGATCCAGATGATGAATACCCCGTCGAGCGTGGGAGGATCAGAGCGGAGCGTAGATTCCCCGGCATGAGGCATGCCGTGAAAGTGGTTTACAATTTCGGTTCAGGGACAAGTGAGCGCATCGTTATATCCGTGATGCGTGGGCGGCCCACGAGGAGGTGATGCCCCCGATGAGATTTAGATACGATCCCGAATCCGGGGCCCTCTACGTTCGGGTCCGGGAAGGTGACATAGATGAAACCTTGGACCTGGCCCCCGGAGCCTACTTGGACATTGATCGCGACGGGAATGTCATGGGGGCAGAGTTTTTGAGCCTGGAGGAGTTCGCGGAGATCGTCGAGGGCCACGGCGGCATCCTCGATCTACCCGAGCGCGTAGAAGACCCTGAAGCTTTTCGATTGAACCTGGCGTAAGCATTATTTACCTGTCGGGCTCGGATTTGCCTTGCCCTTTTTTGCGGCCGCGCTCCATCACAGCGAAGTTCTCGACGCTCTTGGGGTCGTAGAGCCACCCGCAAGCCGTCCTCACAGCCCTAACCCTCTTTTGCTCAGCAAGATTAATGACGCCCTGGCGGCTCCAACCCAAAACACGCGCCGCTTGACTGGTTGACAGCCATTTCTCTAGCTCTTTAAGACTTACCACAAGTCCTCTTTTTCCGCTTATTTATCGAAAATAATCTCTCATATATATTGACAAATGTCAACGAGCTTGAGATAATAAAGGCGTCAAAAGAAAAGCCCCCGCGGGAGGGTCCAAGCTCCCCGGAGGCGCGAACCAAGAGGAGTTAGCTCTTGATCGAGCAGAGTCTAGCGCAACCAGCGCACCCAACCACCCCCGGATACGTCCTTCGCGGCCTCGGCCTCTTCGAGCTCCACCGCAGCGAGATCCTCGCCAGCTACCAGGGCGGCGGCCGCTACGTCGTCCCCTCCGGCACCGAGGCGAACGGCTTGTACGAGGTCCGCGTCGGCACCCGTCCCGAGCGCAACCGCTGCGAGTGCCAAGGCTTCGCCTCGCACGGCCATTGCTCGCACGTCGTGGCCGCCGGGCGCGTCGCCAAGCGGAGCGCGCTGTGCGAGGGGTGCGGGGTTCGCACCTGGCGGCGGGATCTCTCCGAGGTCCAGGAGAGCCTCACCTACTTCGCGGGCGATCTGTTGTGCCGGTCCTGCC
>JADDPV010000061.1 GCA_016781705.1 Rubrobacter sp. | reverse complement strand
CCGAGCGGGGCACCCCGCTCCATATCCGGTAGAGTTGGCCTCACGGCTTATACGTATGTTCTCCTTTGCGGGCGATACGGTTCTCGATCCGTTCCTTGGTACAGGGTCTACAACCGTGGCTGCCATTAGGGAAGGTCGGAACTCCGTAGGCAACGAGATAGACCTCGAGTATTTCGGGCTGGCGGCGCGAAGTACAGAACAAGAGGCCGCCAAGATTCGATTGTTCGGCGCCACCCAGGCCACCGTAGAAACACGGGATGAGCTTACTGGTACTTGAGGAGTTTGAGGGACTCTTCAAGGGCCAGAAGTACCGCCACCGCTCAAGCACGCAGAATGACCGGGTCGCTCGCCTGTTCTACGAGGATCTTTACTCTTTGGGCCGTTCCGCAACCTTCAGGAGAGGGTAGACCAGCGGTATTGCGTCGTGAATACCCTGAACACCGTAATAGGCAAGAAGAGTCGCCGGGGTGATGGGTTGTTCGGGGAAGCGTTACCGGCCAGTACGCCCCAGCAGCAGCCCGGGCGCAACGTTACCGTGGGTCCGACCGCCAACGTACAAATTGGCGTCGAGGTCAAGGTTTTCGGTAAGGCGATGATCAAACAGGTAGACCGCGTCATCAACGACCTCCGCCACCAGGCTTCGGTGTTCAAGAGAATCGACTCTTCGGCAATTGCCGTCGCTATCGTAGGTGTCAATCACGCGAAAAAGTATGTCTCCTACGAAGGAGAACGAGCTTACCCTGCGGAAGGACGCGAAGCGCCGGCTCGGGAAGCGCCACGGATCATTGAACGTCTCAACAACGAAGCCAAACCACTCTACGACGAGTTTCTCATCCTGCCGTTTCGAGCCACCAACATTGAGCCATACCCCTTCAGCTGGAACAACTTGTCCTCCACAGAACAGGAAGTCAACGCTGCGTTATTGAGGGTGCTTCGCTTGTACGAAGCCCGCTTCTAATCTATCCGGTCTGCGCTTCACTGCTCTTCGCTGTTGCGCTTACTTCGGCTACGCCTTCTGGAACTCCTGCGCCTTGAAGCGCTGGCCGGTAATGCCCCGGGACTCATCGGAGGCGAGGTACAGGAAGACGCCGACGTTCTCCTCGGGGGTTATGCGGGTCATGGGGTCCTCTTGGGGGTAGGCGTTAGCGCGCATGGAGGTGCGCATGCCGCCGGGGTCCACGGCGTTCACCCGGATACCGCGCTCCTTTAGCTCGGCGGCCAGGATCTGGGTGAGACCCTCCACGCCGAACTTGCTGACGGAGTAGGCGCCCCACTCGGGGCGGCCCTCGACGCTGACGCCGCTGACGAGGTTGATGATCGAGCCACCTTCCCTCATGTGCGGTATCGCGGCCTTCGCGACGAGGAACGGACCCGTGAGGTTGGCGTCTATGACCTTGCGCCACTCGTCCTCCGGGTACTCTTCTATCGCCACGCGCGGACCGAGGAGGCCGGCGTTGTTGATGAGCACGTCTATCCCGCCGAAGCGTCCGGCCGCTTCATCGATGAGCCTCTCGACGTCCTCCCGCTTGGACACGTCCGCCGCGATGGCGAGGACTTCGGCGCCCGCATTCTCGGCCTCTTCGGCGACCGGGCGTAAGGAGTCCTCGCTCCTGGCGTTGATCGCGAGCTTCGCGCCCTCCTTCGCGAAGGCGAGCGCCAGCGCCTTCCCGAGGCCCTGGCTCGCGCCGGTGATGAGCGCCACTTTGCCTTCGAGCATGTTCCTCCTTTATAGCCGGCCAGCTAGTCAGCACTTCCGCTTGTCAGCTTAAACCCTTTCCAGCCGGAGCGTGGTCTCCGGTATGCCCCGGCGTTCGTAGGACCAGATGGCCTTCCTACTTCGATCACAGGCCGGCCAGCTGAAGGACTGTTTACTGCAAACCTCCGCCGCTTAGCGTATAAAGAGGTCGTGATCTTCCTGGCATCGAAGAGGGTCGGCTAGTGGTCTACGGCGATAACGCGCCCCCGTCCTGGGCGCGGCTGCCGGGCGCCCGCTGCCGCGCCGTCGAGCACCTGAAGAAGCTCGAGGGTCTACAAGAGGAGTTCGAGCTTCTGGCCGGGCTGGAGGAGGGTTTCTTTCAGGCGTTAGCCATCGCCTCGGAGGTTTTAGAGATCGGGGCGGGGACGGAGATCTACCGCGAGGGACAACCCTCCGGCGCGGTCTACTTCCTGCGCGAGGGCCGGGTGAAGCTCAGGCGCTCCTCGGGCGGCTCCAAGAACCGCGACCAGATTCTCGGCGTCGTAGGCGACGGCGCCGTCCTGGGCCTCGCCTCGGCCCTCGAAGGCAAACCCCAGAGCCAGGGCGCCACCGCCCTCACCGACTGCGTCCTCTACGCCGTGTTCCGCGACGACCTCCTGAACATAGCCGGACGCTTCCCCGACGCCTCCCTTCGCCTCGCCCGCGCCCTCGCCGCCCGCGCCCGCGAGCTCGAAGACCTCGTCGGCGACCTCGTGTTCCACAGCGCCCCCCAGCGCGTCGCCCGGATGCTCCTGAACCTCGCCACCGAGGAGGGCCGCGTCACCAAGCGCGGCGTCGTCTTCGAGCCCTCGCTCTCGCGCCAGGAGATGGCCGAGGCGACCGGCATCTCGCGCGAGGCACTCTCACGCGCCCTCAGCAGGCTTGCCCAGGAGGGTATCCTCGACCTGCACGGCGGCAAGTCCATCACCATCCTCAAGCCCGCCGAGTTGCGCTCCCGCACCTGAGAATCACTCCCAAAAAGGGCAATTTTGCTGGTAATTTGATCGAGGTCACATCCAAAGATGATTGCGGTCATGGGCTGCGATGATGGGTGTCAACGGCTGTAGTTCGCTGGGTAACGCGCTGGTATAAAGCTGCAACGGATTTAAAGACGAGGAGTACCGAGAGGAGGATTTGAGATGACCTACGTTATCACCGAGCCGTGCATCGGCACGAAGGACCAGTCTTGCGTCGAGGTTTGTCCGGTGGACTGCATCTACGACGCGGGGGACCATTTCATGATCAACCCCGAAGAGTGCATAGACTGCGGCGCCTGCGAGCCCGAGTGTCCGGTGGAGGCCATCTACCCGGAGGACGAGGTCCCGGAGGACCAGGAGAGCTACATCTCCAAGGCCGCTAGCCACTTCGAGTAGCGACAGATCGCGAGCGCTGACGCTGGGGAGGGGCCACGGCCCCTCTCTTGCTCTTTGCGCGAGCGCCGGCCTTAGATGAAACCTTCCAGCGGCCCGACGCGCACGACGCCATCGTCACCGCAGGCGGCTCGCCCGAGCCGGGCGAGGCAGCGTTTGAGGTGGCTCGTGGCGGCGCCCCTCGCGGCGGAGGTCCGCATCAGCCGCTCCAGGGCGGGGTCTTCGGGACGCAGCGACGTTTTGAACCCGGCGAGCGCGCCGCTCCCGAGAGGCGAGATCTCACACTCCCCCCAGCCCCGGACGGGACCGTCGTAGCTCCAGCGCAGGAACCGGGGCGGCTCTGCCTCCTCGAGGACGCTCCCGACCTTCTTCCTCAAACCGAGGAACGAGACCTCCCACTCCGAGGCCATCCCCGGCCCGTCCGGCCCCCCGACGACCCTTACGCGCCGCACCCCGGGCGCCCACAATGGAAAGGCGCGCACGTCCCGCGCGACCTCGTAGAGCCTTTCGGGCGGTACGGGCACGAAGAGGCTCGCCCCGACTGCTTGTTCTTGCGGTTTGTTCAGAATGGTTAAGCTCACGTTGAGAAATGATACACCAGGTTCGCGGGGGTTCCAGTCCCGGCCTCCGCCCGAATATAATCCGCGTGTGACCGGTTCCCGGGACTTAGGGCGGTGGTGGGATCTGGGGGCGGAGTACCTGTACCGCAACCCCTGGTGCGCGTTCCGGTTGGACGAGGTTGCGTTGCCGGACGGGCGCACGATCGAGTACGGCGTCCTGGAGAGCGGTGGGTTCGCGGCGGTGGTGCCGGTGACGCGGGGTGGTGACGTCGTGCTCGTCCGTCAGTGGCGTCAGCCGGTCGGGGGGTTCACGCTGGAGTTGCCCGGCGGGGGGGTGGAGAGGGGGGAGGACCCGCGCGAGGCCGTGCGTCGGGAGCTCCTGGAGGAGACCGGCTACGGGGCGGAGGACCTTTCGCACCTCGTCTCGGTACATACGAGCCCGGGGCGTTCGACGGAGGTGTGCCACCTATTCCGCTGCCGGGCGGAGAAGGCGCTCGCCGGGCCGGCGCCGGAGCCGACCGAGTTCGTCTCGGCGGTCGAAGTGCCGTTCGAGGAGGCCAGGAGGAAGGTTTGGGGTGGTGAGATCACGGCGGCCACCACCGTGCTCGGCCTCCTCATGGCCGACGCGTAGGACCGCCCGTAAGCCGCCGGCGGTTGTGCGGGGCGGGCGCCTGGATTACATTAGGTAAAGTTGGAGAGACCGGGGAGCCGGGAGGCTGAGAGGGCGCCGCGAGCCGCGGCCGGGCGCCGACCCGAGGACCTGATCCGGATAATGCCGGCGCAGGGAGTTCGAGAAAATGCCTCCACGCATCCCCGCAAGAGCGGAAGGAAGGTGCGTTGGAAGCGCTAAGAGGTATTGGGACTCTCGCCGGAACGTGCGCCCCATGAGGGCTTTGGATCTGCTCGACCGCCATGAGGCCCGGTGGCAAGCGGCTACCCGGCATCCCTTCCTAGAGGGAGTGCGCGAGGGGACCCTGCCCGATGAAGCATTCGAGGCGTGGCTGGTACAGGACTACCTGTTCGTCCTGGACGGGCTCGGCTTCCAGTCGCGTCTGATCCCGCGCGCGCCACGCACGGACCAGGCCCTGATCGCGGGCGGCCTGGTGGCGCTCGAGGGCGAGTTGAGCTGGTTCGAGGATAAGGCGAAAGAACGTGAATTGGACCTCGAAGCGCCACGCCATCCTACCAACGCCGCCTACCGGGAGTTCCTGATCGGGCTCGAAACTGAGCCCTACCCGGCCGCCATTACCGCGCTCTGGGCTATCGAGCGTGCCTACCTCGAAGCCTGGACGAGCGCGAGGCCGGGGCACCCGGACTACAGAGAGTTCGTCGAGCACTGGACTACCCCGGACTTCGCCGGCTACGTCTCCGGACTCGAAGGGGCCGCCGACGCCGCGTTGGAAGGGGCGTCCGGGGACGAGCGGGAGCGGGCGGAGGAGACGTTCCTGACGGTCGCGCGGCTGGAGCGGGACTTCTGGGAGATGGCGCTTTCGAGCGAGGGCGGCGCGTGAGCCTGTCGAAGACGTTGTGGGAGGAGAACGGGGACCTCGTGCGGGCCTCATTGGAGCACCGCTTCGTGCGGGGGCTGGGGGACGGGACGCTGCCGCTCGAACGATTCCGGTGGTACGTGGCGCAAGACGCGTACTTTTTGGAGGGGTTCGCCCGCGCGTACGCGCTCGCTCTGGCGCACGCTCCGGACGCCGACGGTATGCGCGACTTCGCCGGGCTGGTGGCCGGCGCGATCGAGGAGCTACAGCTGCACGAGGGCTACGCGAAACAGTGGGGCGTGGACCTCGCGGAAGTCGTCCCCGCCGAAGCGACGCTCGCCTACACCGGCTTCCTGCTCTCCACGGCCTCCCTCAAGGGCGTCGGCGAGACCTGCGCCGCGATGACCCCGTGCATGAGGCTCTACGCATTCCTCGGGAGGTCGCTCGCCGAAGACGGCAGCGAGGAGGGTAACCCTTACGCGGAGTGGATCCGGACCTACGCCGACCCCGGCTTCGAGGCCCTCGCCCGCAAGCTCGAAGCCCTCCTGGACCGCTACGCCGCCGACGATCCGGACATCCGCTCCGCTTACCGCCGGGCGATGGCGCTGGAGCTCGGCTTCTTCGAGGCCGGCGCGGCGGGGGGATGACGGTGGAAGGGGCCGGAGTCCGCAAGGCCGGCGCGGCGGGGGTGAGGCCCAAGCTCGCGGCGCGCGGCGTGCGTGTGGCGAAGGGCGGCGTGCGGATACTCGACGGCGTGGACCTCGCGGTCGAGCAGGGGACGTTCGTCGCCCTGATCGGGCCGTCCGGCGCCGGCAAGTCCACCCTCCTCTCGCTGCTCGCCGGCCTCGAAGACCCGGACGAAGGCTCGGTCGAGAAGGACGGTGAGCGGCTCTCGAGCCCCGGCGGCGTCGCCTACATGCCCCAGAGCGACCTCCTCCTCCCCTGGCGCAACGTCGCCGCCAACGTGGCTTTGGGCCTCGAAGCGACCGGCGCGCCGAAGAAGAAGGCACGCGGAAGGGCGAGGGAGGCGCTCGAACGCTTCGGGCTCGGGGAGTTCGCGAAAGCGCCGCCGTGGGCGCTCTCGGGCGGGATGCGCTCGCGCGTGGCCCTGCTCCGGACGGCGCTGCTCGGGCGCGACGTGCTCCTGCTCGACGAGCCCTTCGGTGCCCTCGACGCCCTCACCCGCCGCGACCTCCAGGAGTGGCTCCTCGAAGTTAGGGGCGAGCTCGCCGCCACCATCGTCCTCGTCACCCACGACGTGGACGAGGCACTCCTGCTCGCCGACCGCGTCGTCGTCCTCACCAGGAGGCCCGCCCGCGTCGCCCTCGATCTCGCCGTGGACCTCCAACGCCCCCGCGCGATGGCGGTCGAGACCACGACCCAATTTACCCGGCTCAAGGGGCGTCTGCTGCAGGCTCTGCGGGTAGCCGGGCTTTGAAACGCGCTCTCCCCTCGGCCTTGCCCTCGGCTCTGCCGGCGGCCCTGCTCGCGCTCGCCGCGCTCGCCCTTTGGGAGCTGCTGGTGCGCCTCTTCGGCGTGCCGGCGTTCTTGCTGCCCGGGCCGCTGGCCATCGCGGG
>JADDPV010000223.1:4700-6732 GCA_016781705.1 Rubrobacter sp. | reverse complement strand
AGAGGTGGAGGTGCCCCGCGCCGAAGAGCGCCTCGGGGAGGTCTTCGGGGTCGAGCCCCTCTCCGGCGCCGCGGTCGGTGATCATGGTCCGCTCCCCGGCGCCGTCCACGAGCACGAAGACCTTGCCCGTCGCCAAGGACGGGTCGCGTGCCAGGTGCGGCCTCACGCCGGAACGCCCCAGCTCCTCCGCCAGGAACTCCCCGAAGACGTCGTCCCCGACCCTGCCGACGAAGTGGGCCTCGACGCCTAAAGAGGCGAGCCAGGCCGCGGCGTTGGCGCCAGATCCCCCCGCGGCGAGCCGGATGGGCGTAAAGGTGTCGGTGCCGAAGGCCACGCTCCCCTCTACCTTCGCGAGCAGGTCGTAGACGAGGTCCCCGACCACCACGACCCGGGGGTTGGCCCGGCGGCCCTCCACGCCTCAGGACCGCTCTGCGGCGAGCGCGACGGCCACGCGCGCGGCGAGCCTGGCGTTGTTCAGGATGATGAGCCTGTTTACCCGCAGGCTCTCTCCTTTCGTCTCCGTCGCGAAGCGGTCCAGGAGAAAGGGGGTTACGTCGCCGCCGCGCACGCCCTTGTGCTTTAGCTCCGCGAGGCCGGCGCCCAAGGCCCGGTCGTGGAGCCCGCGGTCGAGCTGTACGTCTTCGGGCAGGGGGTTGGCGATCACGAGCCCCGAACCTTCGAGACCGAGGGCCGGCATCGCCAGTAGCACGCGCGCCGCCTCCTCAGCGCTCTCTACCGACCAGGCAAGCGGGCTCCCGGAGTCTGTAAGGTAGAAGCCGGGGAAATTCGCGGTGCGGTAGCCCACCACGGGCACGCCTAAAGTCTCCAGGTACTCCAGGGTGGCCGGGACGTCGAGGATGGACTTGACCCCGGAGCAGACCACGGCCACCGGCGTCCGGGCGAGGGCCGCGAGGTCGGCGGAGACGTCCCAGCTCTCCCGCGCCTCCCTGTGCACCCCGCCGAGGCCCCCGGTCGCGAAGAGCTTTATCCCGGCGAGCGCCGCGAGGTGCGCCGTGGCGGCGACGGTGGTCGCCCCGTGGCTCCCCTTCGCGGCGGCAACGGGTAGGTCCCGCGCCGAGAGCTTGGGGATGTTGCCGGCGGTCGCCATGAGCTTTAGCTCGGCCTCTTCCAGCCCGACCTTCGCCACCCCGCCGACGACGCCCACGGTGGCCGGGACTGCGCCCTCCTCGCGCACCGTCAGCTCCGCCTCGCGGGCGACCTCAAGGTTCTCGGGGTGGGAGAGGCCGTGCGAGATCAGGGTGGACTCCAGCGCCACGACCGGCCCCCCACCCGCGAGGGCCTCCCCGACCTCGGCCCGCACCTCCACGCTCTAGACCGGCCGCCCGGAGAACCTAAGCCGCCGGCTCGATGCAGCGCGGGTCGTCGTTGCCTGGGCTGTTCACGAAGCGGCTGACCGGGTAGGTTTCGAGGTCGTCGCCGGGGTAAGGGACGAGGAGATCGTTGAGCTCGTCCCTCTCCGCTTCGGGGTCGAGCCAGGCTTCGTAGTGCCGTGAGGGCAGGATCACCGGCATCCTATCGTGTATGCCGGCGACCACTTCGTTGGCGGCGGTGGTGAGGATGGCGCAGGAGCGGATCTCCCCGTCCTTGGTCCAGCTCTCCCAGAGCCCGGCGAAGGCGAAGGGACGGCCTCCTTGCATGCGGAAGTAGTAGGGTTGCTTGCCGCCGTTCTCGCGCTTCCACTCGTAGAAACCGTCGGCGGGGATCAGGCACCGCCGGTCGCGGAAGGCCCTGCGAAAGGACGGCTTCTCGGGCGCGGTCTCGCTCCTGGCGTTGATCATGCGCGCGCCGATCCCTGGGTCGTCGGCCCACGAAGGCACGAGCCCCCACCGGAGCATCTCCAGCCGCCTCTTCCCACCCTCGGCGAGCACCACAGGAACCTGCCGGGTAGGCGCCACGTTGTAGCTCGTGCGAAACTCGGTCGAGGAGCTATCGAACCCGAACTCTTCCGCCAACCTGCCGACCGGGGTAGCCAGCGTGTACCTGCCGCACATGTCTCTCACCTCTCTAAGAG
>JADDPV010000223.1:0-4578 GCA_016781705.1 Rubrobacter sp. | reverse complement strand
CTCGTCGGCGTACGGGCCGACCTCGAAGCCGGCGTTGTCGAGCAGGAGGCGGACGCGGAAGAGCTCGTCGAAACCCTCCGCGGGCGAGGGTGGCGTGAGCTTCTTGGCGGTCGCGAAGATGGCGACGTCCGGCACCTTCGCTTTTCCCTCGCGGCGGGCGTTGCGCGAGAGGCACTCGCGGGGGGTTGACTCGAAAAAGTATCCGACTATCTTGGCCCCGAACTCGCGGCCGAGCCGGATCGGCGCGCGGCGATCCTCGACGGTCGGGTTGGTGTTGTCCACGACCACCGAGCGTCCCGCCCCCAACGCGGCCTCTATGAGCTCCCTCTGCCTCCTGTTCCGGTCGCTGTTGTTTCGGAACAGGTCCTTGCTGACGTGCTCGTGGGTCGCGGCGAAGCGCTCGCGGAAGAACGTGCTCTTCCCCGAGGCCTGCAATCCCACGAAAACTACCAGCTCCACAGTCGTAACCCCGAACATCATAGCTTGCGGCCCGGGCGATCCCAGCTTGCGCGCCCGGCAACCTTTCGGTTCGCGACGATCGTGCGTCTTCCCGGTTGCCGGACGCAGGACGGGTAGCTCTACCTCAACCCTCCCCCCGATGGGCCGTACCGCTCTCCTGACGGGCCCTCTCCAGCAGCTCCACTACCTCCTCGTCCGGCGTCTGCTCGAAGTCGCTGTACCAGAAGCCTATGGCCCCGAGGTCGGGGGGCGACTCCAGGCAGACCAGCTCGTGCACCTCCGAGGCGAAGAGCTCCGCCGTCTGGGCGGCGCACACGGGAGCGGCCAGGACGATCCTGGCCGGTCGCCGGCGGCGGAGGGCCTCGACCGCGGCCCTGGCCGTCACGCCCGTGGCCAGACCGTCATCGACCAGGATGGCGGTCCGGCCCTCGACGTCCTGCTCGGGCCTCCCACCCCTGAAGTAGCGCAGCCGCCGCTCTACCTCCGCGATCTCCCGCGCCGTGACGCTCTCCAGGTAGTCCTCGGGAATGCCGAGCCGGCGGACGGCGTACTCGTTGAGAACGCGCACCCCGCCTGGCGCTACGGCGCCGATGCCGAACTCGGGCTGCCCCGGCGCCCCCAGCTTGCGCGAGACGAGCACGTCGAGCGGCGCGCCGAGGGCGTGCGAGATCTCGTACCCCACCGGAACCCCTCCCCGGGGGAGGGCGAACACCACGGGCCGCTCTTCCCCGTACCCCGCGAGCCGCCCGGCCAGCTTGCGGCCCGCGTCCCTGCGGTCCTCGAACGGCGGCCTCCTGAAGAGCTTCATGGTCCTACCCGAGGCCCCTCCAGTAAGGGGCAAGGGCCGCCCGGCTCCTCTCCACGGGTCCCACGCCGCCTGCGTACCCCCAGTCTGGCGGCTCCTCCCCGACCCCCCGCACGGTAGCCGCGACGCTCCCGGCGAGCGCCTCCAGGTTGTAGCCGCCCTCAAGGACGAGCGCCAGGGGCGCCGCCCCGAGCTCCCTGGCGAGGGAGGCCAGCAGGGCCGCGAAGCACGCGAAGGAGTCGGCCTCTAGCGCCATGCCCCCGAGGAGGTCCGCCGCGTGGGCGTCGAAGCCCGCGGAGACCACTATGAGCTCGGGATGATACTCGCGCAGCACGGGCACGAAGACCCCGGCGAACGCCGCCGCGTAGACCTCCTCACCCGAGGCCGCCGGGAGCGGCACGTTGACCGTGAAGCCCGCCCCTCTCCCCTCCCCCACCTCACCGGCCTCGCCGGTCCCGGGGTAGAAGGGGCTCTGGTGGACCGAGAGGTAGAGGACCCGTTCGTCGGCGTAGAAGATGTCCTGGGTGCCGTTGCCGTGGTGGACGTCCCAGTCCAGCAGGGCGACCCGCCCGAGCCCGTTCGCGAGGGCGTGCCCGGCGGCGACGGCGGCGTGGTTGGTCAGGCAGAACCCCATCCCGTAGTCCCGCCCGGCGTGGTGGCCAGGAGGACGGGAGACGACGAAGGCAGTCTCCCCCGCGAGCGCGCTCTCGACAGCGGAGCAGGCGGCCCCGCTCGCGAGCGAGGCCGCCTCCCACGAACCCGCCCCGAGGGCCGTATCAGGGCTGAGGTAGCCCTCCCCCGCCGCCGACAGCTCCCGCAGGAGATCCAGGTACCCAGCGTCGTGCACCGCGGCGAGTGCCTCCTCCCCCGCCGGACGGCAGGAACGCCACTCCACCCTGGCCCCGTCCCTCTCCGCCCTCTCGATGCCGGCGAGGGCCGCGGGGAAGCGGCGCGGGTTCTCCACCCCGGCGAGGCGGTTGACGTGGCGCTCCGAGGCCGAATCACTGTAGACGTGCAAGCTTCACGCTCCAAAATCGCGCTCGTGTTCTCAGCCGTGGGTCACATTTTGGGGGGAGGGATCTCTTCCGGCAAGGCCCGCAGCGGCGTGCCGCGCTACGCCACGGGGGTATCGTAAGCCTGGGCCGCCGCGCGCTCGATACCTTCGGTCCAGGGCTCGCCGTGGCCGGTCAGCACGACGCGTGCGCCCGTGTGGGCAAGTTGCTTCAGGGAGGCGAACGCCCGCTCGGTGTCGGCGGTCGCGGCCCGGGCGACGATCCTGGGCCCCGCATCACCCGTGTAGGGATCGAGCATCACTAGCGCGTCCCCGGCGATCAGGGCGTCGCGCTCGGGCAGGTGCAAAGCGCAGTGGCCGAGCGTGTGTCCCGGGGTGAAGACGATGCGCGGCGAGCCCGGGACCGGGAGCGTACCCTCGTCGCCGTAGCGGTTTACCCTCGCCACAGGCGAAGGGAAATAGGCGCGCGTGCGCACGAACGAAGCGACGATCGGCAGGGCGCGCGGCTGGGTGGCCACGTAGGAGAGGACGGAGCGCTCGCGCCCGTACAGGAGCGGTTTGCGCGTGAGCGGCACGTC
The DNA here is from genome assembly GCA_016781705.1 of Rubrobacter sp. Lineage (GTDB taxonomy): Bacteria > Actinomycetota > Rubrobacteria > Rubrobacterales > Rubrobacteraceae > Rubrobacter_F. The sequence continues at coordinate 1,724 of JADDPV010000223.1, read as the reverse complement.
GTTCTCGTGGACCCAGACCGGGACGCCGAGCTCCCTGCGGGCGCGCTCGGCGAATCCTACGTGGTCGAAGTGGGCGTGCGTGAGAACTACAGCCTCGATCTCTGAGGGGTCCCGGCCGAGCCTCCCGAGTGCCCCCTTGAGGGACCACCACGACGTCGGGACCCCGGCGTCCACGACCGTCAGGCGGCCGTCCTCCTCGATCAGGTACCAGTTCGTGTAGGAATCCTCTATCCGGTGCACGCCTTCGGCGACCTCTGTCTGCAGCACCCCAACCTCCCGTGCCCGCCGCCCCCTCGTTCGCGCGGCGAGGATAGTTACCAACCTCCGTCTATGCGGGCATCTCCTGCGTGAACCACTCGACGGCTTCGCCACCGATCGCTGGCGGAACCACGTGCGGACCTTCGAACTCCGTGTAGCTAACCTCGTAGCCGGCGCCCTGTAGCCTCGGCACGATCCTGCGGCTGCAAGAGTCGATCGGGAGCCACCCGTCGCGCGTGCCGTGCGAGACGAAGATTCGCGGGGCGCCGGATCTCCCGGCCGGGGCCAGAAAGCCTGGCGAGAAAGCCATGACGTGGGTGAAGAGGTCCCCGTTGGCGATGCCGAGCGAGAGGGCGTAGGAGGCCCCGTCGGAGTAGCCCCCGACCGCCACGCGCGCGGGGTCTACCGCGTAGCGGGAGAACGTCCCTTCCAGGGCCCGGTCGATAGCGGCCACGTCGGGGCCAAAGCGCCCGCGGAGGGCGATCATGTCCCACGTGTAATCCCGCGAGGCCAGCGAGAGGAGGATCAGGCCAGCCCCGTCGGCCTGGCCCCGCAGCAGCGCCAGGCCGTCGCGCGCGTCCTCCCCCGCCCCGTGCAGCAGGACCACCAGCGGTCGAGGACGGCCCGGCCGGTAGCCGGCGGGCACGTAGAGGTAGCCGTCGCGCGCGGAGGCGAGCCCGAGCGTCCGCAGCCCAACCGGCGCATCCCCGAGCCCCGCCGCCCCCGGACGCGCCCGCAAACGTCCTTCCTTATGCATGTCCTCCACCATCTTTGGTTATATGTTCCCTTTACACGCCATGCACAAAACGGCCGGCTCGTCGCCCGTGCGGGCGGTTGGTGGCGGTGCTAGGATCGGTGAGATTGGATCCCTACCAGAGGGGGAGCGCATGGACCGGGACCGGCTGCTACAGGACCTTAAATGGCTCGCGGCGGGCAACCCGCAGTACGCGGGCACCGACGAGGAGGGCCGGCAGAACGAGGCGCTAGCCCACCTGATGGCCGACGACCTCCTCCTGGGCTACATCGACGACCGCGAGGTCACAGAGCTCTTCCACAAGATACGCAGAGGTTAAGCGCCTCTTGCGCCGCTCAGCGATCCGCCAGCCTGAGCGTGGCGCCAGTAGGCTGTAGCCCCAGGGTGTTTACCCGAGCACCAGGTCCGGGTATGACGCCCAGAGTCAAGTAAACCCGACGACGCGGAGGAAGAGATGACCGATCTGTCCAGGCAGCCAAAGGACAAGAACTATAACTTGATCACCGTTCTCTACCAGTCCTCAGATAACGTCGAGTCGCTCAAGACCTACATCCAGGACGCCGAGCAGGAGGGCGACCAGGAGCTTGTAGAGTTCTTTGACGGGATCCTGGAGAACAACCTGCGCGCCGCCCAGCGGGCCAAGGAGATGCTCGTCCCCAGGCTGCAAAACGAGCAAGAGTAGACCTTTGCGAACCGAAGGGTCGGGGTCTTT
>JADDPV010000037.1 GCA_016781705.1 Rubrobacter sp. | reverse complement strand
CCTGGGATTGCTCGGCACCTTCCCGCCGTTCTACGGCCTGTTCCATCACGGAGGGTAGTTTCGTCGGCGGGTGAGCTGCACGACACAAACGAAAGGAGCACTTTTGTACTCACGAACCGTCTTGATCCTGCTTTCCGTATCGGCCCTGTTCGTCGCAGGCTGCGGCACGGCGCCGCCGGCGGACGAGGGGGGCAATACGACGACATCCCAGCAAGAGCTGACCCAGGAGACGACCGTCGCCGAAAGCGAGGCGTCGCTGGAGGATGCGGCTCAAAGGTATCACGAATACGTCATAGAGCAGAGCGATCTGCTCGTCGAGGATACGGAGCGGTTCACCGACGCGGTGATCGCGGGCGATGTAGAGAGAGCCAAGGAGTTGTACGCGCCCGCCCGTCTCCCCTGGGAGCGCATCGAGCCGGTAGCGGGGAGCTTCGGAGATCTCGACCCGATGATCGACGCCCGGGAAGGCGATGTGCCGGAGGATGAGTGGACCGGCTTCCACAGGATCGAGCAGGCGCTCTGGGAGGAGAACACGACCGAGGGGCAGGAGAAGTACGCTCGCCAGTTACTCGAAGACGTGAAGACGCTGCGCGAGGAGGTGGAGGGAATCGAGCTGAAGCCGGCGGATCTCGTCACCGGATCGGTCGAGCTGCTCAACGAGGTCTCGGCCACGAAGATCACCGGCGAGGAGGAACGCTACTCTCACACGGACCTCTACGCCATCAATGCGAACGTGGAGGGCTCTGAGGTGGCGTTCGAGGCCATCGAACCGGCGCTCGAGCAGCAGGACCCCGACCTGGCCAGCGAGATCGAGGAGCGTTTCGAGGCGGTCTACGGGGCCTTTGAGCCGTACCACCAGGGTGAGGGCTGGGTGAACTACACGGAGCTTAACGAGAGCGAGCGTCGCGAACTGAGCCAGAAGATCGACGCCCTCGCGGAGGAGCTGTCGCAGTCCGGGAAGGTATTGGGGGCGTGATCGGATAAATGTCTGCCGACGAAGGAAAGCAAAACGGTAACCGGTCGGAAGGGGAGCATGAGAAGGGCAGATTTCTCGACAGGGAGATCAGCCGCCGCGAGATGTTCCGCTCCGCCGGGGCAGCCGGCATAGGCCTCGCGCTCGGGGCTAGCGGTGGGTACGCGGTGGGCAGGAGCACGAGCGACTCCGGAGATACTTCCGCCACCACGATCCCGTTCTACGGGCGCCACCAGGTCGGGATCGCCACTCCGACGCAGCACCGCCTGGAGTTCGCCGCCTTCGACGTCACGACCGACGACCGTTCGGAGGCACGCGAACTGCTGCGCGCCTGGTCGGCGGCCGCCTCGGAGATGTGCGCGGGCAAACTGGTGGGGGAACAGAACCACGAGCCGTTCTTGCCGCCGGACGACACCGGCGAGGCGGTAGGGCACCCTCCCGCAAGGCTGACGATCACGATCGGCCTCGGCCCGACGCTCTTCGAGCGCGATGGGGCTGACCGTTTCGGCCTCGCCGCACAAAAGCCGGCGGCGCTCTCCGACCTCCCGCCGCTACCCGGTGACGGCGATCTCAAGCCGGAACTGTCCGGCGGAGACTTGTGCGTCCAGGCGTGCTCCGACGATCCCCAGGTGGCCTTTCACGCGGTCCGCAACCTCGCGCGGATCGCCCGCGGCGTCGCCGTCGTGCGCTGGTCACAGCTCGGCTTCGGCCGCACCACGAGCACCAGTCGCACCCAGGAGACGGGCCGCAATTTGATGGGATTCAAAGACGGCACGAACAACATCAAGGCCGAGGACGAAGAGCTCATAGACCGGTACGTCTGGGCGGGGCCCTCCGACAAACCGGCGTGGATGCGCGACGGCACCTACTGGTCGCGAGGAGGATCCGGATGCTGATCGAGGTCTGGGACCGGGCGTCGCTCGACGATCAGGAGCAGACGTTCGGCAGGCGTAAATATAGCGGAGCGCCGCTCGGCAAGCAAAACGAATACGATCCGGTGAACCTGAACGCTCGGGGGCCGGATGGGCAGCCGCTGATACCGGTGGACGCCCACATCCGGCTCGCGAAAGGGAGCGGGGAAGAGAAGATCCTGCGCCGCAGCTACTCATTCACCGACGGCATGGACCCGGAGAGAGGTCAGCTCGACGCCGGCCTCTTCTTCATCTGCTTCCAGCGCGACCCCCACAAGCAGTTCGTGCCGATACAGCGCCGCCTGGGCGAGACCGACGCCCTGAACGAGTACATCTCCCATACGGGCAGCGCCCTCTTCGCCTGCCCGCCCGGCGCTCGAAAAGGTGGCTACGTGGGCGAGACGCTGTTCGATGAGGCCTGAGTTGCTCTCCACCGATCTCACTAAGAGGCTCCGCCAATAGGCTGGAAACTTTTCATACTTGGTAGCTCTCAGAGTGATTCAACAGCCTTCCCATCGCCCCTTGATACATACGCTACTCGCCTATTGGCGGAGCCTCTTAACCCAAGGGGTTCAATGTATATATATTTTAATACGCATCCGTCGGCTATGCGGTGCTTCGGACCTCCGCAGAAAAAGCCACGCATACCCTTGACACGGGGGTTCTTTGCAGGCATTAATCAAGGTGGGACTGCGCTCCCGGGGGAGGCCCGGGGGCGCGTGGAGAGGCGGAAGCCGGGGACGGGCGCCTCCGGCGGTCTTTGGAGGGTGGCATGGATGGGGTCGCGGTAGAGCTACCGGCGGGGTACTACCTGGAACGGGACTCGGGTGTGCCGATCCTGCGCCGCTCCGACGGCTCGGTGGTCGTCGAGCTTGACGACCGCCGGCCCCGTGCCGCGGGTAGCTCGTTGCGGGTCCGGTTCTTCGGCCGCTTCGAGCTTTTGCGCGGCGGCGGCGTGGTGTGTCTGGGGCGCAACGCCAGGGCGCTCGCCATCCTCAAGTACCTGCTGGCCCGCAGGGGTGGGCCGGTATCGCGGGACCGGCTGATGGGCTGGTTGTGGTCGGAGTCCGACATCCAGCGGGCCCGGTGGTCGCTCAACTCCGCCGTCCACGCCTTGCGCGGGGTCTTGGGCGAGCGCCTGCCGGAAGCGGACCTCTCGTGCGGGGGCGGCGAGTACCGGTTGACCATGACGCACTGGCCGCGCTCGGACACCGAGGAGTTCGACGCCCACTGCGAGAGGGGTCGCCGCCTGGAGGAAGCCGGGCGCGTCCCGGAGGCGGTCGCGGAGTACGAGGAGGCCGTCGGGCTGTACCGGGACGACTACCTTATCGAGGACCTGTACGAGGATTGGACCGCGATCGAACGCGAGCGGCTGGCGAACCTGTACGTGGACGCTCTGGGCAGGACGGCCGCCCATCAGATACGAACCGGACGGCTCCAGGAGAGCGTCCGGACTTGCTACGAGATCCTGAAGAAGGACCGCTGCCACGAGGACGGCCACTACCTGCTGATGGAGTGCTACGCTCGCCTCGGCCTGCGATCCCGGGCTCTGCGCCAGTACCGGCTGTGCGAGCAGGCGCTGCGGCAGGAGTACGCCATCGAGCCCTCACCGCGTATACGCGCCCTCCACGGGAACATCCGGAGGGACGGGAGCGCCTGGGGAAAACCGGCCTGATTCACCGGAGGTTCACGCCGGATTCATCCCTGATTCATCCCCGCCTGCTCCGATGAGAGCACGGGCAGGGGACGGAAGAAGGAGGATGGGAGTCATGGCGACTTTGGAGCAGAACGTCAAGGCGGTGACGGCTTGCCTGCTCGCCATCGAGCGGGCGGGCACACCTTACGGCTGGTGGGTGGCGCGAGGGGGACCCGGCGCTGCGGAAGGAACCGCCGGTGCACGTGGTGGACGGGGCCGCTCTGCGGACCGAGAACGTGAACGCCACCTTCCGCGCGGGGCTCGGCAACCTGGCTTTGCGCATGACCGGCAAACCCATCCCGAAGCTATCGCCCTGGACGGCGGCACCGGGGCGTGGAGGCAGGCTTACGGCTCCAAGATGCTCCCGTTCGGGCTCTCGAAGACCCGGGAAGGCGAGGCGGCGTTCAGGCCCTTCAACCACGGCGGTCCCGCCGACCAGGGCCACTGGGCTTCCGTAGGATCGAATGGGAAGGTCATATATTCCTTCGCCTGTAACGGCACCGCCGTCTAGCCAGGGGTCAAGTCCGAGTACGCGCTCGCCCGGTCGCACGATGGCGGCTACCACATCTATCCGCTCAAGGCGAGAAAATGGCCCAACCCCTCGCTGGTAGAGTGGAGGCCCCAGGAGCGGCCTGCGCCTCGACCCGAGTCCCACCGTGAGAAGGCCGGCGTGGAGCCCATGGCAGCAGGAGCGCCGCCACCGTCGGCAGCTCTTCGCCGCCGAACAGCTCTCGGCTATCGTGCAGAATACCGACGTGGCGGCACTGAGGGCGCACCACGCCGCCCTCATGCCCGAGATGAAGCGGGAGGGTATAACCACCCCCGAGCGCGTCGCGGCGTTCCTAAACGAGGTGGGCCACGAGACCGAGCACCTCAATATCGTCGAGAAGTTCGGCGACGAGAGGTACTTTCGTTGGTTCTTGGGCGGCGAGTGGTTCTACCACAGCCGGGGCTCCATCATGCTCACCTGGACCGGCAACTACAGTCCCGCCGAGAATGCCATAGGGCTCGACCCGGTGGTCACCCCCGAGCTCGTCGAAGAGCCCGAAGTCGCGGCGAAACCGGCTGTGCGGTTCTGGACGGAGCACGGTTTGAACTCCTACGCCGGCCGGGGCGACGTACGGGCAGTATCCTCGATATCAACACCGGGCGGCCCGACAGCGGCAACATAAACTGCCTCCCACCGTAGCGAAAGCCGCCGACGGTTGCGCGGGAACCACATTCGCGGAAGGAGGAAGAGGGAGATAATGTCGAGCAATTGGGCACCCAATATAGCGAAGGAGTGCACCGAGGAGGAGAGGAGAACGTGAGCCAGAACTTCGCGCCTCACGTGCGCGCGGCGGCAGAGGAAATCAGGCGGCGCGTGCCGGGGGTCATGTCCCTGTCCACCTACCCGGACCACGGCAGCGGCCCCAACATGGGCGAGCCCTTCGCTGTGGACATCCAGATCGCCCCGTGGGGTCAATTCGCCAACAAGCACCAAGAAGCCGCTGGCGACGCCATCCAGAAGATCATAGAGAACCCTGCGGAGTGGCAAAGGCTCGGCGTCGCTTACGTGATCTGGTGGGGCTGGTACTCGGAGTCTCCTGGGGTGTGGACGAAGTACGACCCCGGCAACTACAACAACCCCCTCGCCTCTCCCGACCCGGAGAGCGCCTACCACATGGACCACGTCCACATACAGTTCTTGAAGAACCACGTCTACCGTCCCCCGAAAGCAGACTCCGGCGGCGCCGGTGTAGGCAACACGGGCAAAGATAACCCCCTCTGGGGTATCGACATCAGTGCCTACCAGGCCGGAATAGACCTCGCGCAGGTCAGGCGCGAGGGCTACGAGTTCTGCGTCGTGAAGGCGTCTGAAGGGCCATCGCACGACGGGTGGCGGTATTTGAACCCCGAGTACGGCCGTCAGATGGAGGGCGCGAAGGCGGCCGGGATGGTCGTGGGGGCCTACCATTTCCTGCTCGAAGGCCCCGCGGAGCCGCAGGTGGACCTGTTCCTGCAAACCGTGGGGGACGTCAGGGGCAAGATCCTCATGGTGGACTTCGAGGATTACCCTTCGTGGCCTAGCTACACGCCGAGCAACGCGGCGCTCAAGAACTTCATCGCCGAACTCAGACGCAGGATCGGCCCGGACCACGCAATCTTGCTCTACTCGGGCCAGGGCTTTTGGGAGGGCGGCGAACCTTCGGGGCCGGTCTCCGCCTACGGGGACGGCGTAGTCAGCTGGGACGCCTACTATCCGCTTCACCCCGAATCCGGTCACGGTTCAGCGCTCTACGGTCGGGTCAAGGACCTGGGCTGGGGAGAGCGGTGGGGTGGCGTCGAGCCGATGATCTGGCAGTTCAGCGCGAACGGGTTGGTCGCGGGGCTGGAGGTGGACGTAAACGCGTTTCGTGGCAGCAAGGCGGAGCTGCTCGCACTCACCGGAAGCGCAACGGACACAGGAACGCCGCCACCTCCTCCTCCTGCGCCGAAGCTTAAGCCCAACTTCGTAGCGGTCGGCAAACCGGACCGCACCGCGGCATTCATGGCCGCCTCTGTCTGCGAGAGGCGGGGGTTCCCGGCCACCGTCACGGTGGAGAGGGACGGCGTGCGGGCCTTCGACCAGATCTTCTCTCGAGAAGACTTGGGCACGCGGCAGATGATCGTCGTGGGCAAGCCCGCGCTGGACGCCCTCCTGCCCGACTCGAGGCAGCGCGTCTTCAACCCCTACCGCCCCGGCGAGTCCGACTACATCGGGGCGGTGGGCAAGGACCTCGCGGACACTTTAAGGCTGCTGGAGGGGCTCCTGGAAGCCCACGTCGGGAAGGGGGCTAGCGCGGAGTTCCGGGCGATCTACGAGGCCGGGAGAGGCCCCGGGGATTGAGCCGCCCGGAAAACGCCCTGCCCCTACGAGGTCGCGGCACGCTTGAGCCAGAGGGTGAGCCCGCGAACGGCCGAACGCGATGGAGGACGGATGGGCACGTCCAGGACGGCCGTGACGGTACGGGTCAACGCTCGGGGGCCCCGCCGTCGCCCGGTATCTGACGGACGAGGAGGCGGAGAGGATCTTCGGGCTCGTATGACGCGGGAGACGACAGGCCGGGCACGACGAGCAAGAAAGTGAACACGGACACCACGGCCCCGGTGCTGAATAATACCGTTCCGGGCTATTGATGTCACAACG
>JADDPV010000289.1 GCA_016781705.1 Rubrobacter sp. | reverse complement strand
GAGGTCGAGCTTCTCCAGGGCTTCGAGGTAGCCCTGGGAGAAGGTTGGGAACTGAAAAACAGTGTCGAGCAGGGTGTCTATACTCGTCCGGGTGCGTATCGCCATGCAGGCCTGGTGGATCCACTCCCCCGCCAAAGGTGCGACCGCCCACGCCCCGACCAGCACCCGCCGCTCCCGGTCGGCGACGAGCCCGAGACGCCCGCGCGGCTCCTTCTCGTAGGTGACCGGGCGGGCGAGCGTCTTCGCGAGATCCAGGTCCACGGTCGCAACGTTTATTCCCTGTTCCCTGGCCTGCTCCTCCGTCATGCCCGTCGCGGCTATCTCGGGGTTAGAGAAGATCACACGCGGCACCCCACGGTAGTCCGCCCGCCTGCTCCCGCCGAGGATGTTCGCGGCCACGATCCTGCCCTGGTACTGTGCCACGTGCGTGAAGAGCGCCACCCCCGTTACGTCCCCGACCGCCCACACGCCGTCGGGTGCGCCCACGACGCGGCAGCGCTCGTCCACCTGGAGACCCCCCTTGCCCGCCTCGACGCCAATAGTATCCAGCCCGATCTCCTCGACCCGCGGCGTGCGGCCCGCGACGGTGACGACGACGTCTGCCCCGACTTCCGCGCCGTCGTCGAGCGTGACGACCACGCCCCCGTTTTCGTTGCGAGCCTTCTCGACCGAACGGCCGAGCCGCACGTCTATGCCCTCGTCTCTAAGGATGGTTTCTATGACCTCGCCTACCTTCGGCTCTTCGCGGTCGGCGAGCCGGTTGGAGTGCTGGACGAGCGTCACCTGGCTGCCGTAGCGGGAGAGCCACTGGCTCGTCTCTATGCCGTTGGGGCCGCCCCCGACCACGACGGCGCGCGCCGGAATCTCGCGCGTCGTCGTCGCCTCGCGGTTGGTCCAGACCTTTACGTCCTCTATACCCTCGATGGGCAGCACGTTCGACGAGGAGCCGGTCGCCACGACGACGTGATCCGCCTCCAAAGTCTCGCCGCCCGCCTCGACCCTGGCCGGCCCGACCAGGCGGCCCTCGCCTTTTATGACGCGGGCGCCCATGCTCTCGTAGCCCTCGATCTGAGCTCCGTCGTCGAGGTTGCGGATGATGTAGTCCCGGTAGTCGAAGACTTTGTCGAGGTCCATCGTCGGCGTGCCGGTGCCGTACGCTCGTGTGGCCTCGCTGCGGGCCTCGGGGGGACGTATGAGCGTCTTCGACGGTATGCACGCCCAGTATGCGCACTCGCCGCCCACCAACTCCCGCTCGACGACCGCGACCTTCTTCCCGGCCTTGAGCAGGCGTCCGGCTACGACCTCCCCGCCGGGTCCCATCCCGAGCACCACCACGTCGAACTTTTTCACCATCCAGGAGCCTCCGATTCAGTCTATATTCCTACAGATCGACGCCCAGAGCGCCGAGTGCCCTCTCCTTGCCTTTGGCCTCGATCATCACGTCGGCCTCCCTGTTGCCCAGAGCCTTCACGAGCGCCAGCCAGTCGGCCTCCTCGACGAGGTACGCGTGCGCCCCAGGCTGCTTCTCGCCGTCCTGGCTGGAGAGGTGAAGCTTGGGGCGTCGCTCAGAGCGCCCGGGGCGTGCACCCCAAGTCGGCAGCGTGAGGTCCAGGGCATCCTCCAGCTTCAGACCGCCGGGGTCCAGGCCGTGGTGGAAGGCGTCGGTAATCGCTGGTATACCCAGGGCGCCCGCGGTCGCGACGATCTCCTGGACGGTCCAGACTCGCTCGTCGTTCTCCAGGGCCAGGTACTCGAGGACGCCACTCTCGGGACGCATCGTCTCGACGAAGCGGGTGGCGGTGGTGGGGCGGTCCTCGTACGCGCCGCCCATGTGCAGTACGATCACGGAGTCCTCGCTACCGATGAGGTCGAAGATGCGCTCCACATACCTGAACTCGCCGAGGCCTCGCTCGGAGACGCCGGGCCTGGGGCTGGCGGGCTGTATGTACTGGCCCGGGTGCATACTGAGGCGGATGCCCAACGTGCGAGCCAGCTCGCCCAGGCGGCTCAAGTCCTCGCCGTGCTCGTCCTCCCAATCGTAGGGGAACTCGGGGTGGGAGGCGAAGGGGATCAGGGCCTGCCCCATCCTGAACAGCGGGACTCCGTGCCCGGCGTTCCAGCGCAAGATGGCCTCGAGACCCGCCAGGTTCTCCCGGACGAGGGCGCGCACCTTGTCGGCGTCCGCGAGGCCCGCGAGGCGGCACGAGCGGTTGGTGCTCGCCGGTATGGTGAGGTTCTGGGTGGGATAGCCGAGGCGCATCATGCCGCGCCCCTTTATACCCTCGCGGGCTCCGCCGCACAGTTGCTTACGGAAGTATCACCGCGGTATTTCCGTAAGGCAGGCTCCGGTTGTTAAGGTTCTTGATGAGTAGAACAGAGCCTCGTCGGGATTCATCGCCACCGAGCTAGTCCTCCTGGCCACGGCCCCCTGGGGGTTGGTTCCCTGGGGTGCCCCGACTTGACCGGTCGCCTACCCGATCCCGAAGCGTCTTCATCCCTCGGGCAAAAAAGAGCGCCCCGATCTTGCGGGGCGCTCTTTCCGCGAGCTTCGAGGTGTTACCCGATATCCTGCGCATCCTCGAGGACGAAGGTGATGGCCACGTTCACCTTATAGCCCACGATGTTGCCATTATCGATGAGGACGTTCATGTCCTTGACCCACGCGCCTTGCACACCGCGCAGGGTTTTCGTAGCGCGGTTCACGGCCTCGTTGATGGCGTCCTCGATGCTGTTGGCGTTCGTGGCGCTGAGCTCAGTTACTCGTGCTACCGACACGCGCGTGCTCCTTTCCTGGCTTACCCTTACCAGAGAGATACCCCTCGCGGGACTCCTCTAAACACGAGTATTTTACACAAGCGTTACGCGAGGGAGGCGGTGAGGACGGGGTCGCTGGTCGGCATCGGGGAGCCGCCTTCGGGCTCGACGGTGACCGCGACGGCCTCGGCGCCTTCCAGCGTGCCCTCGACGGTTGCCGCGGTAGCCCCGCCCTCGCGCGGCTCGAAGAGCCCGGCCGGCACGGGCACCCCGTCGTGTAGCACCCACGCCTCGTAGACCTTCCCCGCCGGCGCGGGTGGCAGTCCCTCTGCTACCAGCACGGCCCGTCCCTCTTCGGTCAGCACCAACTCGCCATGCGCGGTCTCCGCAGTCCCCGAGCCTCGCAGCTCGTGACTCCCACGGCCGGCTTCGGCCCTCAAGCTCTCCGCCTCGCGCCGCTGCTCCCCGACCTCGGCTCTCAGGTCCTCGTTCGCGTTTTGCAGCGAGAGCGCCCATGCCAGGAGCCCGACCACCGCCACGACCGCTGCAGCCGCGGCGAGCCCGCCCGGACCGAGCAGCCTCTCGATCGTTACGCGGCGCCCACCGGAGGTTTCCCAGGCCGCGGGGTGCGCCTCCGGGGTGCCCCCGACGCTCCTCAGCAGGTTGCGGCGGAGGTCTGGGGAGGGCTCGTGCTCTTGCGGGGCGAGTGCCAGGAGGTTGGCTGAAGCGCCCAACTCCTCGACCTCGGCCTGGAGGTCGGGGCGCTCGGCGAGTCGGGCTTCGAACTCCCGGCGCTCCTCATCGGTGAGGGCGCCCAGGGCGTAGGCCGCTGCCAGATCTTCGAAGCGCTCGTCGAACCTTCGCGTGTCGTCCGCCCCACTCATCCCGGTACCGCCATCCCCTGGCCCTCGAAGTGGTCCCGAATCTTCTTCAATCCCAGCCTCATGCGCCCCTTGACGGTCCCGAGCGGCAGATCCAGAAGCTCAGAGATCTCGGTGTGCGTGTACCCCGAGAAGTACGCAAGCTCCAGCACCTGCAGCTGTTCTGGCGGCAGCCCCTCCAAAGCCCCGCGCACCTGCGCCCGCTGCGAGTTGCGCCAAGCCTCGGGGAACGCCTCGCTTGGCTGCACGCGCGGGGCCGTGGCCTCGACCTTCTCGCGGACCCTGCGCCGGCTCGCGCTGGAGCGCAACTGGTCTATGCCGCGGTTGTGGACGATAGAGAGGATCCAGGTGCGTACGCTCCCCTTCTCCGCCCGGAAGCTGTCCGCCGCCCTCCACACATCCAGAAACGCCTCCTGCACCAGGTCCTCCGCCGCCTGTCGCTCTCCGAGCATCCTGTATCCCAGCGAGTACGCCGCCCGACCGTGCCTGTCGTAGAGGCCCGCGAACGCCCCGGCATCCCCGCCCCCGACCAGGACTATCAGATCCTCGTCCCCCAGGAGCAAGTATCGCTGTCTTTTCTTGTCCACCATCATCGAATTCTACGGTGCCCTGCCCTGCCTGGATCACACAATCGGAAGGCAAGATGTTCTGCGAAGACCGGCGACCAGCCGCACATCTTGCACTACCCTCCGGAAAGAGCCCTGGAGCCGGTGATCGCGGCGCATTATGTTGCGAAAATTTGTACAAATTATTAACATACGTTAATTTAGGCGGAGGTTACGTGAACGTGTAAACGTAGTGTGAACGAAATAGGGCCTCCGAGGGGAGATTATCGAAGCTCGTGGTGATCTGGGGCCGCGAAGGCTCCGTAGAGTAGGGGTAACAGCTGAAAGCAGCAGCTGAAAGCGAAGGGGCCAACCATGAAAGGTCCCGAAGAGAGGAGAAGAACGGATGGATGGAGCCGAAAGCCGCGCCTCCCTGGTCGGGTTTGACCGGGAGCACTCGCGGCGCGACTTCCTGAAGACGGCGGGTTGGGTTACCGCAGCGCTGTCTGCGGCCGGGTTCGGGGGCGTGGCCCTCGCCAGTCGCGCCGACGCGCAGGAGGCGGCGTACACGACGTACCAGGGCCTGGGCGACGCGGCGATCCTGTCGGTCGCCTACCAGCTGGAGCTCTTGGAGGGCAACTTCTACGCGGCAGGCGTCGACTCGGGCCTCTTTACCGACGACTTCTCGGTATCGCAGCTGGCCGCCATAAGGGACCACGAGTTCGCCCACGCCGACGCCATAGCGGGCGTCCTCAGCTCGCTAGGGGCGGCGATACCGGAGCCCAACCTCGTTTTCCCGCCAGACGTGACCGCCGACGCGGCGACGTTTTTGACCTACGCGGCGACACTGGAGCCGGTAGGCATCGGGGCGTACCAGGGGGCGGCGCCTGCGCTGGTGGACAAGAACATATTGGCGTCGGCGATCTCGATCCACAACGCCGAGTGCCAGCACTGGAACGCGATCAAGATCCTCCAGGGCATTGTGCCGCCTAACAACGTGGCGTTCGAGGAGCCGTTGCCGCTGCAGACCGTGCTCGAGGCCGGTGCTCCTTTCGGGATCACGGCGTAGAAGGGGAGGAGATAGCTACTCATGGAGAAACACATGATCAATGTGCCGAGCGTGGAGGGTTTCGCGCGGCCCCGGACCCGGAGGGACTTCTTTAAAGCCCTCGCGGTCGCGGGCGTGGGCGCGGCAGCAGGCTCGGCGGTCCTATCCAGGCCGGCCTTCGCCCAGGGCGGCGGTGGTGATTTGGACATCGGCAACTTCGCCCTCACCCTCGAGTATCTGGAGGCGGAGTTCTACACGAGAGCGGTAGATTCCGGCGTTGTCTCGGGTGATGCCCTGGCCGCCGTAATCAACCTGCGTGAGCACGAGTTGGCGCACGTGGACGCCCTGACCGGCCTGATCACGCAGTCCGGCGGGACCCCGGTGGCGAAGCCGACGTTCACCTTCCCCCCGGACACCTTTTCAAGCCAGGCCTCCATCTTGAGCCTGGCAGGCACCTTCGAGCCGGTAGGCGTCGGAGCCTACCTGGGCGCCGCGCCGATGATCCAGAGCCCGGACGTGCTGGCGGCGGCCGGAAGCATCGCCGGGGTCGAGGGCGAGCACGTGGTTACCATCAACAACCTCAACGGCGTCGTGCCGCCGGCCAACACCCCGTTCCCGGCGGCCCTCATGATGGACGAGGTCCTCGCGGCCGTCGCCCCGTTCATGGGCATGGGTTCTATGCCGAGCACCGGCGGCGTGGCCCAGAGCAGCGGCCGAAGCATTAGGCTTTAGGGTAGCCGGCTTGCGTAACGTCAGGTTCTACGGGAGCAGGGTCCTCGCGGCCCTGCTCCTTTCCTTTGCCCTGGTGCTCTCCGCCGCCGGTGGGGGAGCGCCTCCCGCACAGGGCGGGGAAGAGGCCAGCGAGACCACCCGCGGTGGGAGCACTTTCAGCGGGACCAATTTTAGCGAGATCGATTTCAGCGGAACCAACCTCAGCGGGACCATCCTTAGCAGGACTACCCAAATAGCCCCGGCTGTCGCCTCGCGGCCGGAGGCCATCGGACCTGAGCCTACCCAACCTGACACCACCGCCCCGGAGGAGGCGACCGTCGAGACGCTGCTCCCGGAGGACGTGCTCTCCGAGAACGAACGCGTAGAGGCTCCCAAGTTCAGGGACTTTTTCGAGCCTTCGGGCGCGGAGCCGGTGCAGGTAGAGGGCGCCGGCTCGGCAGGAGCTATCCCGGCGGTCAAGCCCTTCAACTTCGGGCGCGACCCCGGCGGGCCCGCAGACAAGACGATGTACCTGACCGTGCCCAAGATCGGGCTCTTCGACGTGCCCGTCTTCGATTCCGTCGCCGAGGAGAAGCTCGAAGAGGGCGTCATTCACGTACCCGCGACCGGCTTCCCCTGGCAGGAGGGAGCGAACGTGTACGTGGCCGGGCACAGGGTCGGGTATCCGGGCACCCGCTCCGACCACATCTTCTACGACCTCGACCAGCTCGTCCCGGGTGACGAGGTAAGTTTGAGGGACTCGGCGGGGGGCGAGTACGCCTACCGGATCACGGAGCAAAAGGTTGTCCCGCCCGACAACGTCGAGGTGATGAACGCCGTGGAAGGCCGCTCCATCATCACGCTGCAGACCTGCACCCTCCC
>JADDPV010000160.1 GCA_016781705.1 Rubrobacter sp. | reverse complement strand
TCTGAAGCTACCCGCCGTCCGGGTTACCCGTCGGGCGCCCCGGGGTAAACGGTGAGGCATGTTCTCCAACAGGCCCATCGTCGCCGGCGTGATCCTCGGCCTCGGCCTCGGCGGATTCTTCGACGGCATCTTTCTTCATCAGGTCCTCCAATGGCACCACATGCTGACGGCGACCAGCCCCCCGACGAGCGTCAGTAGCCTGGAGCTGAACACGCTCTGGGACGGCCTCTTCCACACGATGACCTACGTCTTCACGATAGCGGGGGTCCTGCTGCTGTGGCGCGCCGCCCGAACCGAGGACACCCTACCGCCGGCCCGGACGCTCGTCGGCGCGGCGCTGATGGGCTGGGGGATCTTCAACCTCGTCGAGGGGATCATCGACCACCACCTGCTCGGCATCCACCATGTGCTCGACAGCCTGCCGCCCGGCCCCGTCCGTCTCGCCCTCGACCTGGCCTTCCTCGCACTGGGCGCGGCCCTCGTCCTGATCGGCCGTAGGCTCGTTCAGGACGGTTTCAGCAGGATCACCCCGCCCGCACGCGTACGCTGAAACAACGGCGTTGAATGCGCGTGGCGAGGCCGTAAGGGCCGGGAGTCCCCTTCCTAAGCCGGAGTTGCTGGAGCCGTTGTTGGGAGGCACCATCACAGGGGATGGCGCACGTCCCGCAGGAAGCGTCCCCCCCGACGGCCTGCGAAACTACAGGCAGGTGCCACCGCCGGCGTCCGGACGAACGCCAGCGTACATGAACGGAGGAAGGGGCAGCAGGTGGTCGAGAGAGAGGTGGTCGTCGTACCCGAGGCCGGTCTTCACGCCCGTCCGGCGAAGGAGATCGTGAAGATAGCCCGGAGCTATAAATCCGACGTTACCGTCGCCAGGAACGGTAGGGAGGCGAATGCCCGTAGCCTGATGAAGCTGATGGCCCTGGGGGCCAAAAAGGGCGACAGCGTGCTGGTCAGGGCGACGGGCGAGGACGAGGAGGCGGCGGTCGAGGCCCTGGTTGGCCTGATCTCCTCGGAGGAGGATTAGACCGTGCCGGGCGCGCGCCTGGAGGGCGTGGCCGCCTCGGAAGGGGTGGCCGTGGGCCCCGCCTTCGTCCACGCCCCCGACGAGCTCGAACCCCAGCGTACAGGCATCGCCGAGGGCGAGGTCGAGGCGGAGCTCGAGAGGTTCCGTGGAGCTATAGAGGCGGTCGTCGCCCAGATCTCGGAGGCCCGCGACGCGTTGAGCGAGTCCGGCTCGGAGGAGGCGGAGATCCTGGACGCCCACGTCGAGTTCGCCGGGGACCCGGAGCTCCACTCGGAGGTCGAGGAACGCGTGAGGAACCTGGAGAGCCCGGAGGCCGCGGTCCTCGCCGTGGGCGAGGAGTTCGCTGGCCTCTTCGCCGGGATGGAGGACGAGTACATGGCCGCCCGCGCCGACGACGTCAGGGACGTGACGAGCCAGATCGCGGCCCAGCTTATGGGGCTCCGCTCGTCGGGGCTCGCCGGCCTCGCGGTACCCTCGGTCGTCCTGGCCCGCAACCTCGCCCCCTCGGAGACGGCCCGGATGCCGAGGGAGATGGTCCTGGGACTGGTGACGGCCGAGGGCTCCAAGACCTCGCACGTCTCGATCATGGCCCGCTCGATGGGCATACCGGCGGTCGTCGGCGTGGGCGCCGAAGCACTCGAAAGGGCGCTCGGGGCAGGCATCGTCGCCGTACACGGCGACGATGGCTACGTCGTTACGGACCCCGACGCCGACGAGGTCGCCTTCTTCGAGGGGGAGCAGGCAGAGGCGGCCACTGAGAGGGCGGCCCTAGAGGCGTACAGGCACGTGGAGGCCAGGACGCACGGGGGACGCCGCATCGAGGTCGCGGCGAACCTCGGCTCCCCGAAGGAGGCCGCGGACGCCCTCTCCTGGGGCGCCGAGGGCGTAGGGCTCTTCCGCACCGAGTTTCTTTTCATGGAGCGCGACGAGCTACCGACCGAGGAGGAGCAATACGGGGTCTACCGGGAGGTCGCTGAGGCCTTTGGTGAGAAGCCCGTGATCATACGCACCATAGACGTCGGCGGCGACAAGGACCTGCCCGGCGTGAGCGGGCACGAGGAGGAGAACCCGTTTCTCGGCTGGCGCGGCATCAGGATGAGCCTCGACGTCCCCGACCTCTTCAGGCCGCAACTCAGGGCCATACTGCGGGCGGCGGCGCACGGCAACCTCAAGGTCATGTTCCCGATGGTCTCCTCGGTGGAGGAGTTTGTAGAAGCCAGGTGCCTGCTAGCGGAGTGCCGCGAGGAGCTAGAAAGGGAGGGCGCCGAGACCGGCCCGGTGGAGGCCGGCGTGATGGTCGAGACCCCGGCGGCGGCGCTGTGCGCCGACGAGCTCGCCCGGGAGGTTGACTTCTTCTCCATCGGGACCAACGACCTCACCCAGTACGCCCTGGCCGTCGACCGGGGCAACGAGAAGCTGGAGAAGCTCTACCGCGCGGACCATCCCGCCGTCCTCAAGCTCATCGAGATGACCTGCCGGGCCGCGGAGAAGGCCGGCATACAAACCGGCGTCTGCGGCGAGGCGGCCGGCGACCCCGCGCTCGCCCCGAAGCTCGTGGCCCTGGGCGTCACGGAGTTGAGTATGAGCCCGCCGGCGATCCCGAGGGCGAAGAAGATAATCTCCGAGCTTCCGTAAGGACCGGAGGAAAAGACTCATCGGGCGCCGGGCGGGGACCATCCTCCGTCCGGCGCCCGGCTCGTTTCGGGATGGCCGTCCTCGAAGGCTACTTCTCCATCCGGTCGCCGTTCGCGTTCTTCTCGTACTCGTCCTCGAAGTCGCTCCACGCCACTGGGTGGGCGCGGCTCTCCTCGCCGTACTGCTCCTCGGCGGAGAAGTAGGCGGCGCGGTGGATCTCCCGCGCGTGATGGGGCAGGTTTCGCCTCATGCTCTCCGGAAGGCCGGTCAGGTTCTCGTGCGGCAAGGAAAGCCCCCCTTTCGGGGCGTCCTGCGTGGTCCCGTACCCGTGCGCGTCACCGCAGAACCCTCTATGCCTCGCGAAAATGATCCCAGCCCGAGAGGTCGTCGAGGTGCTCTCCGTCGCGCACGAACGCCACCCCTCCCCCATCCACGACCTCCCCGACGACGGTGACGGGCACGTCGGCTTCCGCGGCCAACCCATCCATCACCCCCTCGGGGGCGGAGATCAGCAGCTCGTAGTCCTCGCCCCCGGTCGCGGCGAGCACCTCCGGGTCGCGGCCCAGGGACGAGGCGTACTCCCGGGTATCGTCGGCGATGGGAAGGAGCCCGAGGTCCACGCGGCAGCCCACGCTGCTCCCCTCGCAGACGTGGCGTACGTCGGAGGCGAGGCCGTCGGAGAGGTCGATCATGGCCCCCGCCCCGAGCCGGGCCGCCGTCCTTCCCGCGAGGGTCCGCGGCTCCGGGCGGAGGTGCTTGCGGACCAGGCGCCGGACGCGAGGTCCGGTGTCGCCGCCCATGAGCGCGAGGAGCCCCGCCGCCGACGCGCCGAGCTCGCCGGTGACGGCCAGAAGGTCCCCGGGCCGGGCGCCGGAGCGGAGCACGGGCGGATAGCTCAACTCCCCGAGGATCGCAACGTCCACCGTAAGCGCCGGGGAGCCCGTCGTGTCGCCCCCGAGGGGGTACACCCCGAACTCCTCGGAGGCCTCGAAGAGCCCCTCCATGCAGCCCAGCGTCGTCTCGGGGTCCGGGCCGCCGCCGGAGGCGAGGACGAACCGCGGCGTCCCCCCCATCGCGGCGACGTCCGAGACGTTGACGGCCACGGCCTTGTACCCGACGTCCCGGGGCGAGGCCCACGAGGCCTCGAAGTGACGCCCCTCGACGAGCATATCCGCCGCGGCGGCCCAGAGCCCATCCCCGAGGCGTATGACGGCGCAGTCGTCCCCGATGGGCACGACGACCTCGGCGGGCGGCGCGGGGAGGCGCCCCGAGAGGCGTCGTATGACGTCGAACTCGTTCAGCCTTCTCCGGACCGGCCGAAGAGGGGCCTCGGGTCGAGGTAGCGCCGCACGGCCTCCCGACCGAGGACGAGCGCCGAGACCAGGAAAGTCCCCTCGGCCCCGATCACGAGCGCGGCCGAGAACGCGACCTTCCTGCCGGGCGGTATGAACAACGCCGCGACGGCTGGGATCGCGGCGTAGAACAGGATCGGGAGGACGAAGACTCCAAAGACGAGCACCCAGGTCCGCCAGCCTCCCCGGGAGACGCCGTCGGTAGCGGAAGCTTCGGCAGCTCCGTCTCCGGTCTGCGCCTGGAGATCCTGGCCTTGCTCACGTCGCGCTTCTTCCGCGATCACGTCTCCTTCACCGCCCTCCAGAGGGCGTCGGATTCTCCGCTCGTGTACCAGGTACGCAGCGTACGCCACTCGGTTTCGGTGGCCCACAGGTACCGGTCGTGGGCGGAGTCTTCGAGCCGAACCTCCCCTCCGGGGTGGCGGGCGAGAAAGCCGACGCCCGCGTAGAGCTCGGGGTCGTCGGAGGCGCGCCAGCCCTCGACCCGGGCCCACCACGGGGCCCCGGGCTCGACGTCGAGGCCGGTCTCCTCGAGGGTCTCGCGCCGGGCGCACCGCACGAAGTCCTCGCCGGGCTCCAGCATCCCGCCCGGGTTCTCCCACAAGCCCACGGGCGGCTTGCGGCGCCGGAGCAGGAGCGCGCGGGGCTCCCGCCCGCTTACGTCCACGACGACGGTCCCCGCGCCGAGGTTCGCGTTCACCACCCCGGGGCGTGGCGGCTCCGGGACGGGCGGTTCGGGGAGGAGTTCGGTGGAGAGGGCGGAGACGGGCCCCGCTACCCGCAGGATGTTCTCGCGGCTCCACCAGCTCGGCAACTCGAGCCACTCGTCCAGCGTCACCCACCTGTACCCGAGGTGCTCGTGGGAGATCCGGACGTCGTCCCGTCCGGCCCTTCCTATAAAGGTGGCGCTCGCGAGGAGTCCCCCTCCGGGGCGCTCCCCTACCCAGGTCGCGAGGAGACGCTGCGGGGCCACGAGGAGACCCGTCTCCTCGTAGACCTCGCGGACGGCCCCGTAGGCGAAGCCTTCGCCGGGGGCGAGACGGCCCGCCGGAGGTTCCCACGTCTCCGTGCCCGGTCGCTGGAGCAAGAGCATCCGGCCGTCGGAGCGGACCGGCAGGATGCCGGAGACGAGGTCGGCCTTGACCGCCAAGCCCTAGAGCCCCGCGCCCAGAAGGGAACGGAGCTCGCGGGCGGTGGAGGCCGGGTCGTCGGCGTCGAGCACGGCCCGGACGACCGCGAAGCCGTAAGCCCCCGCGGCGGCCGCTTCCCCAGCCGTCTCCCGCGTTATGCCGCCGATGGCGAACCACGGGACGACGAGCCCGAGGTCCGCCACCTCCCCGAGGAGCGCAGGACCGTCCGCCTCCTCCTCCGGCTTCGTCGGGGTGGCGTAGATCGTCCCCACCCCCAGGTAGTCCGCGCCTTCCCGGACGGCCTCGATCGCCTCCTGCGTGCTCCCCACCGACCGGCCGATTACGGCGTCGGGGCCGAGGGCGCGCCTGGCCCCCGCGAGGGGACCGTCCTCCTGACCGAGATGGACCCCGTGGGCGCGGGAGGATCGGGCGAGCTCCACGTCGTCGTTAACGGTGAAGATGGCGTCGGCCTCCTCGCAGATCCCGCGCAGTTCTTCGGCCAGCGGCAAGAGCTCCTCGCGCGTGGCGTGCTTGTCCCTGAGCTGCACTATGTCCACGCCCCCCCGGACGGCCGCCCTGACCCTGGCGGCGAGGTCCGGGCGGGGATCCGTGACGAGGATCAGGCGGGCCTCCCCCAACCTCTCGATGGGCTTCACGGATCTATCCTCCGCGGGGTCCAGGCGACGACGTCGAGGCGGCGGGCGAGGTGGATCACGGGCTCGGTCCGGGGGAGGGTAACCCCGATCTGTCCGGTCATCTCCATCTCCTCGACCTCCACCTCGGCCCCCTCGAGCGGCCACATCTCGTGGTGGATCTCCCCCCGCCGTACGCGCCCCTTACCGTCCGCGCTGTAGAGGCAGTAGCGCTCGGTGAGGAAGTTCTCCAGCGTACCGGGACCGGAATCGAACCGGCCGCCCGTCGACCTGTAACGGCCGACGAACCTGGTCGGCGCGGCCCCCTTGTGGGTGCGCACGCTTTTGTAATCTATGCCGTCGCCCGAGGACCGGGAGGACATCCTCGCGTCGAAGTAGGGGAGCGAGAAGGTAGCGCGGGCGAGGCGGACGGCGACCGGGTTGTGGGCGTCCAGGCTGAAAAACCAGACGCCGGGCTTGCCGTTCCGGGTAACGTAGGTGCGGAGGTTTATCTCCGGAAAGTTCGAGAGCCACGGCACCCCCGGCAAGAAGCGCGGCCTCACCCCGGACATCGTGAACGGCACCACCCCGAGCCACGCCGACCCATCGAAGGAATCCAGCTCCAACGACGGCGGTATAAGGGAACGCAACCAGCCCTCCGGCACCGGCCAGTGCATGAAGAGCACGTCGTGCCAGCTCATGCTCAGGCCCCATGATCCCTCCGGCACAGGATACGGGCGATGGCTCGTCTCGCCCAGAAGGCGCTCGATGGTGGAACCGGTCTCCATACCGCTATTTATACAGGATCGCTCCCCCACCACCGTAATACAACGCCCGCGCGGCACCGCCTGCACCATCGACCCGGACGGTTCCACGCGGGACCGGCGTTCGCGCCCCACGAACGTCGCCCACGGATCGGGCCCTTCGTTCCTCCGACTCGAGGGCAGGGACGTCCGGTCTATAGGCTGCAAGAAGATCGAACGCTTCTAAGGCTTCAGGAAAACGGCGTGCATCGTCGTCAGGGGCTCGAAAGGCCACCTG
>JADDPV010000028.1 GCA_016781705.1 Rubrobacter sp. | reverse complement strand
GACCGACCTCTTCAACGCGGGCCTCGGGCTCGGCAACTACACGGAGGCCCCCAGCGACACGGTCCCGGCGGGTCAGGTGATAGAGACGAACCCCGCCGAGGGAGCCACGGTCGAGCCGAACTCCCTCGTAGACGTCGTCGTCAGCACGGGACCTGCGCAGCAGTACCAGCCGCCTCCCACCCCGAGCGGTCCCGTCCAGAGCGGGGGAGATGCGTTCCAGGAGCCCGCACCATTCCAAAACGGCAACGGCGGCGGCAACAGAGGTAATGGCGGCGGCGAAGGAGGCGAAGGAAACGGCAACGGCGGCAGCAACACCGGAGGCGGCAACAGAGGTAATGGCGGCGGCGAAGGAGGCGAAGACTAGGGACGGCGTTGGCGGCCCGGTCGTCGTTGGCGCCGGTTCCGCCTGAGCTTACCGGGGCGATCGCACCGGCGCACGTCTTCCCGTATCGCTCGCGCCGGCCGGGGCTCTTCGATCGAGCGGGAGCGCGTCGGCGGCCCGGCTGTATCCTGGACGCGAAGCACATGATAGACGTGCTCGTGGGGTATGGAGCCTCCGGGTCGCGCGTCGTTGCGCCCGAGCCGCTCGAAGAGATCGGGTACGCCTGTTGGGACGAGGAGCCCAACCCGCGCCGCCGATACTTCTTCGGGTTCACGAACGCGGACCGAACCAAACGACCCCGCAAACTGCGCGTGGTAGAGACCAAGGACGAGCTCGGGGAAGCGCGCCCGCTGTTCCGCGACTACCCGCGCACCCACCCCGAGGCCGCCCGGAAGCACGCCCGGCTAGAGCGCGGTCTCGCCGCCCCCTTGCAGGACGACCGCAATGCATGCACCGCCGCGAAGGCAAGATGCGTGAAGGACGTGGAGGAGTGCGCGGGGGGTTTGGGGTCGGGCGCTCGTTCTCTCTAGTATATTGACCCGCGAGGGCGAGGCTTTTATCAAGGGGGTAGGCATCATGGCGACCGTTCGCGAGGTGACCTTCGATCTTTTGCGCGATTTGGGGATGACCACGGTCTTCGGCAACCCCGGTTCGACGGAGTTACCGTTCCTCAAGGACTTCCCCGACGACTTCCGCTACGTCCTCGGCCTTCAGGAGGCGACCGCACTCTCGATGGCCGAGGGCTACGCCCAGGGGACGGGCAACGCGGCGCTCGTCAACTTGCATACGGGGCCGGGCCTGGGGAACGCGATGGGCAACCTGGTGACGGCCTGGCACAACAAGACCCCGCTCGTCGTCACCGCCGGCCAGCAGGACCGCCGCCACATCGCCCTCGAGCCGCTCCTGAGCGCGAACCTCGTCGAGCTGGCGAAGCCCTACGTCAAGCGCAGTCACGAGCCCCTGCGGGCCGCGGACGTGCCAGGCGAGCTGCACCGCGCCTACCACGCCGCGATGCAGAACCCCACGGGTCCCGTGTTCGTCTCTATCCCCATGAACGACTGGGACGCCGAGGCGGAGCCCTTCGCCGCCCGTGAGGTCTCCCACCGCTCCGCCCCCGACCCGGAAGCCCTCGAAAAGGTCGCCCGAGCCCTCGCCGGGGCGCGCCGCCCGGCGATAGTCGCCGGGGCGGGGGTCGCGCGCGCCGGGGCATTCCACGACGCGGTCGCCCTCGCTGAGAAGCTGCGCGCCGCGGTGTGGGCGGACCCGAACTCGTCTCTGTCGGGCTTCCCGCGAGACCACCCGCTCTTCGCGGGGCACCTGTTACTCGCCCAGAAGCGTCTCGCCGAACAGCTCTCGCCCTACGACGTGGTGCTCGTCCTCGGCGCGCCGGTGTTCCTGTACTACCCTTACGTCCCCGGCCCGGCCGTGGAAGAGGGGACGCGCCTCTTGCACGTAACCGACGACCCGGAGGAGGCGCACCGGGCGGCGGTCGGGACTAGCGTGGTCGGCGACGTGGGGCTGGCGGTACGGCAGCTCACCGAACTCTTGTCCGGGACTGATCGGCAACCGCCGCCGCCGTGGGAGCGGCCCCCGGTGCCCGAGGCCGCGGCCCCGATGTCGGTGGATTACGTGATGCACACCCTCTCGGAGGTCATGCCGGAGGAGACGGCGTTCGCCGACGAGTCGGCCTCCAGCAAGCCCTCGTTCCACAGGTACGTGAGGCCGGGCTTGCCCGGCGGCTACCTCACGTCGGCGGCGGGAGGGTTGGGGTTCTGTCTGCCGGCGTCCGTGGGGCTCAAACTGGCCGAGCCCGGCCGGCCGGTGGTGTGCGTGATCGGAGACGGCTCCGTCATGTACTCGATACAGGCCCTCTGGAGCGCTGTCCGCTACGGGGCCGGCGTCATAGTCGTCGTCATAAACAACAAGGGCTACTCCATCCTCAAAGCCTTCCGCGACACGTTGGACATCGGCGAGAACGTCCCCGGCCTCGACGTCGGGGACGTGGACTACGTCAAAGTCGCCGAGGGCCTGGGCGTCCCCGCCGAGCGGATCGAAGCCCCCGAAGCCCTGACCGCCGCCCTCAAGCGCGCCCTCGCCGCCGACGGACCACGCCTGCTCGACGTGCTGGTGGACCCGGCGGTCCCGAAGCTGCTCGGCTGAGACGCCGGCTCCGGCTCGCCCGCTGCTGCTAAACTTATGCTGGCAAGGAGCGTGCAGGGGTTCCAAGATCTACGGAGGTGACGATGGAGGGCTTTACGCCTGTTAGCGGGCTCGTGGGCGGGTTGCTGATCGGCCTGGCGGTCGTGCTGTTCCTACTCTTAAACGGGCGCCTCGCCGGGATCAGCGGCATACTCGGCGGCCTGCTGGTCCCGGCGGAAGACACGGACGGCAGGGGCTGGCGCGCCGCGTTCGTCGGGGGCCTGTTGCTCGGCGCCGCCGCCTACGCGCTGGCGGCGGGCGGCATCGCGGTGAGGGTCGAGGCGGCGTTGCCGGTCCTCGTCGTGGCGGGGCTTCTCGTGGGCTTCGGCTCCCGGTTGGGTTCCGGCTGCACCAGCGGCCACGGCCTCTGCGGCATCGCGCGCCTCTCCAGACGCTCCGTCGCCGCCACGGCGGTTTTCTTCGGCGTCGCCGCCGCCACCGTGTTCATCGTCCGCCACGCGCTCTGATGGCGGCCTCTGGCGCGGTGAGGGTACTCGTCGCCCTCCTCTCCGGCGCGCTCTTCGGCCTGGGCCTCGCCGTCTTGGGGATGATGAACCCCGCGAAGGTCATCGGCTTCCTCGACTTCGCCGGTAAGTGGGACCCGACGCTGGCGTTCGTGATGGGCGGGGCGCTCCTGGTGTGTGTCCCGGCGTTCCGCCTCATCCTGAAGCGCCCGCGCCCGGTCCTGGCGAGCGGCTTCGCGCTGCCGTCGGAGAGCGCCCTCGACGCTCGTCTGCTCGGGGGCGCGGCGTTGTTCGGGGTGGGCTGGGGCCTCTCGGGTTTCTGCCCCGGTCCGGCGGTGGCGGCGCTCGTCCCGGCTCTCGCCACGGGGATCACGCCGGTGCTCGTGTTCTTCGCGGCGATGATCTCGGGCATGATCGCCCACAAGTGGCTCTTCGAGCGGCCGGACCGCGGCGTGGAGGCGGGACCGGCGCGAGGGACCGAGGGGCGCGTCACCTGAGCAGAGCAGCCCGCCGGCGATAGAGGAAAGCTCGAACGGCCGGGGCAAGAAGCCTTTGACCGCCAGACGTGCATGACACGGTCTCGGGGCGGCTCGCCGGTCCGGTCTACGAGCCGCTCTTTTGTTTGCCGGTCTCCTGAATCGCCGCGTTGTACTCGTTGACCACCTTCTTGTAGGGGCCCTCGCCTTGTGGGACCATGTCTCCTCGTCGAGCTTCTTCTTCATCGCGACCGTCGCGAAGTAAGGTGCCCCGGTAGTAGAGCGCGAGCTGCTCTAGCGTCATGGCGGGACGATCCGGGCGCACCGTCTCGTCCTCGGCCTCTTGGGCCGAGGCCCGAACCTCCGGCTCGCACCCGCCGGGCTCCCCGCCGGCTCTCACCTGGTCCAGGGTCCCGAGTAGGGACTCCTGGTAGGGCCGGTCGTAGAAGTCCTTCCCGCCGGAGTAGAGGTGACGCGCTGTGCCCGACCTATCGAGCACGACGACGGCCGGCTCGGAGACACCGTCTTCTTCGTTCCAAAGCCCCGGGCGCTTTATCAGCGCGCCCCGCGGGTCGCTGAGGAGGGGGAAGGGGAGGCCGAGCTTCTCGACCATCGCCGCGTTGCGGCGCGGCGGATCGACGCTTATCCCCGCGAGCTCGAAGCCCCGTTTCTCGAACTCTTGGTAACTCCTGGCAAAGCTGACCAGCTGCCCGTTGCAGTACGGTCACCAGTCGCCCCGGTAGAAACCAGGACCACCGGCCCTTCCTAGAGGCGCCCGAGGAGACCGTAGCGTCGTCCCTCCTCGTCGGGCAACTCGAAGAGCGGTGCCCTTTCGCCCGTGTCCAGGTTCGCCATGTTTCCCTCCTGCGGTTCCGGTAACGAACGTGAAAGTACATGTACGCTATGGTGTTCCGCCGGAATCCGGGGTCGGAAGGTCTCGGCACGGCCGCTGTGTTCCTCCGTTGCAATCGTGGGGTCGGGCAAGTACTCTTTGATTGGTCTTCGTCTGGATCGGGGAGGGACGTGGGTTTGTTTGACCTGGGGGAAGTTGCCCTGGCGGCCATGCTGCACGACGTTGGAAAGCTCTTGCAGCGGGGCAGTGGCATGCCCCGCAGCGGGACGCACGCCAAGTTCGGGGAGCTTTTCCTGACGAGGTTAGGATATTCGGACGCCGTATGCGAAGCTGCCCTCAAGCATCATGGGAGGGCAAGGGCCGGGCAGAGGGTCTCCGAGGCGGAGCACCCTAGCACGCTCGTCGTGTACGAGGCAGACAACCTGGCCTCTTCGCTGCGACGGGACGACCCGGGCGAGGCGGGCTTCGATCCCGAAGCTTCCCTGAACTCTATTTTCAACTTTGTAGGGCAGGGCTCCACGCGACGCCACTCCTACCGCCTCGGAGAGTACGGCGGCGCGAGCATAGGCTCGTATTTCCCCGTAGAGGAGAAGGCCGAGCCTCACGCCTACCGGAGGTTAAAAGACGAGATGGTGAGCGCCTTCGAGAAGTTGGGCGAGCTTGGCGCCTCCACGGACGTTAATTCGGTCATGAGCCTTTTGGAGCGTTATGGCTCCTTCGTTCGTTCCACCACCGGCCGGGCGGACACCGGCGACATCTCGCTCTTCGACCACTCCCGGGCAACCGCCGCCATCGCGGTATGCATGGCTGGCCACATAAACGAGACGAACAACGAGCCCATCCTCTCTGAGGTGAAGGACAAGGACGCCCCGCGCTACCTCTTCGTCTGGGGCGACTTCTCCGGGGTGCAGAGCTTCATCTACACCATCACCTCCAAAGGCGCTCTGCGGATGCTCAGGGCGCGCTCCTTCTTCCTCGAACTCGTCGCCGAACACGCGGTGGCAGAGATACTGCGGAGCTCCGGCGTGCCTCGCACCAACGTGATCTACGTCGGCGGCGGCGGATTTCAACTGCTCCTGCCTAACACGGAGAAGTCGAAAGAGGCTGTAGAAACGGTGGAAAGAAAGCTCAACGATACCCTCGAAAAACAATTCGGCCACGACCTATATCTGGCGCTGGCGAAGATGCCTTGCCGGAGCCTCGGGCATCGTCGGAGACGGGCTGGCGGAGAGTTTGAGAAGCCTCGGCAAAGACCTCTCCGAGAGAAAGGCACGTAAGTTCCGCGAGAAGCTTCCCCAGCTCTTCTCAGACCAACCAGAGCCGAAGCTGGAAAGCTGCGACGTCTGCACCCGCGACGATGTGCCCGTAGGAACCTACGGCCCTTATGGGGAAGGGTCCACGGATGAGGAGCCCATCAACCTTTGCGAGACCTGCCGCATGCTGGACAGGGCCTCCCGCAAGCTCGTTGGCAACGAGTATCTCGCGAGCGCTGGAGATGATCTCCGTATTGGAGAAGCTGGCTATGGGCTCTCCGGCAATCCACGAAACGCGCTCTACGCTTTGAACGGTGTGAGAGACGAGGCTTGTCTACACGGCGCGGTCCCGCTGCCGGCGGCCCGGTACACCATGTGGGACGAGGAGCGGAAAGACCAGATCATGGACTTCAACAAGCTCTCCCAGAAGGCCGCTGGCTCTCCGCGGCTGGCCGTTCTCCGGATGGACGTGGATAACCTGGGTGAGATCTTCCGCCGTGGGTTGCCAGAGAACATGCGCACCTTCGATCGCTACGCTTCTCTGAGCCGCTCCTTCACCACCTTCTTCAAGATGGTCGTGCCCCTGATCTGCGCGGGCGGCTACGAAAACAGCCTGTGGCTGTTCGGCGAAGAGCACGAACGGGCGGCGACGGTGGTCTACTCTGGGGGAGACGATCTCTTCATCGTCGGGGCGTGGAGCGACGTGTTGGAGCTCGCCGTGGACGTTCGCCGGGCCTTCCGGGAGTTCGTCTGCGGGAACCCTTCGGTGACGATCTCCGCCGGCATCTCCATCCACAAAGCCGGGGAGCCGCTCTACCTGATGGCCGAGCAGGCCGGGACCGCCGAAGGCATGGCCAAGAAGAACGAGCAGGACGAGCGGAAAAAGGACAGCGCGGTGTTGTTCTACCGTGGACCAGAGACCGGAAAGCCGGAACAAGATCCTGCATCCGGAAAACCAGAACATCGCGTCCCCCAAGCCCTGTTCTGGGACGAGATCGAAGAAGTGGTCCGGCTCCTGAAGAGGATCGACGCTTTCAGAGGCCCGGACGGCGAGTTGCCGTTCCCCAGGGGCTTCACGCGCTTGCTGATAGAGGTGGCCGAAGTCTACGAACGAGAAGGCCACCTCTCGCTGCCGCGTCTCGCCTACGCGCTGGTCCGCATGGAGGAGGGCGGCAAGCTAAGAGATGACGAGGGGTGGCAGGTGCTCAAAAGGGAGTTGTTGAAGATAGA
>JADDPV010000245.1 GCA_016781705.1 Rubrobacter sp. | reverse complement strand
CAGCGAAGGCGTCGTGTCACACGAGATAGGAATCTTTGTTCGTTCTCCCGCGGAGCTGGAGCGAGCTCGTGCGGCAGTCGAGGACGCCGGGCTCCAGCACAAGGTACTCGACGAGAACGTCCAGACGACCAGCGGGCACGTTTCGATTAGCACCATGCACCTTGCCGAAGGGGCTGGAGTTCCCTGCCGTCGTCGTGATGGCCTGTGACGACGAGGTGATTCCGTCACAAGACCGGATCGAGACGGTAGCCGACGACGCGGATTTGGCCGAAGTCTATGACACGGAGCGCCACTTGCTTTACGTCGCCTGCACCCGTGCAAGGGATTACCTGCTGGTGACAAGCGGTGGCGCTCCTTCGGAGTTCCTCGATGACCTGCGGATGTAAAGTCAAAGACACCGATACGGAGCAATCGCCGGCCTTCTCCAAGACGCCAAAAGAGGCTATCTGATCGCTGCTCGTGCATACGACAAACCCGCCCAACCAAGACGCCGCACCCGACGCCATAATGCGGCACGGCAGCCAAATCCCAGAGTTCCTGTAACTTCCTCTGAGTCTCCATCCCTCCTTTACCGCTCCAGGAGCATCGGGCGTCACTATCTCTTGGCCGCGTACTCCTCGTCCGTGACGGGTTCCAGCCAATCGGTGCTGCCGTCCGAGCGTGCGGCTGGGTTTATCGCCACGTGGACCATGAACGATTCGGGGGCGGCGCCGTGCCAGTGCTTCTCGCCCGGGGCGAAGTAGACGGCGTCGCCGGTATTCATCGCCACGATTTGCCCGCCCTCGCTCTGCGCCCGCCCGGCGCCGGCGACGACGTAGAGGATCTGGCCCTCCGGGTGCGTGTGCCAGTTGGTGCGCGCCCCCGGCTCGAAGGACACGCGGAAGATGCCGGCGTCGGGAGAGCCGGCATCCGCGGGCGAGGCGTCCATCCACACTGTCCCCGTGAACCAATCCTCGGGGCCGCGTCGAGTCTGCGTGCTGTTCGCCGATACCAACCTCATCGTTCCTCCCTTCGGTCGAATTTAGATCGTCAGCTTGCCGCTCTCGTTCTCGTTGACCGGCTTTTCACGCCAGGCGGTGTTCGAGGATCTTCTGCAGGTGCGCCTCGTCGGGGTTCTCGGTTCCGGCCGGTATGGTGCGTTCCACCTTGAGGCTTGCCCGGCGGCCCTCCAGATCGATGGTGCCGACGTGGTTCTCGAACCAGGGCCGCTGCCGGACGAGGCGCCAACTGACCTTTTCGGGCTTTACTCCGGCGGCGTGGGCGAGGACACGGAAGAGGCGTTCCCCCGCGCCCGACCAGCCGAAGCGCATCGCGAGGCGCTCGGGGGTGTTCAGGGTGTTGCGTAGGGGGGAGCAGACTGCCTGGTAGACGGCGCTGCCGAGGTTCGGGGAGTCGGGGAGCTCGACCTCGGCGAGGTAGCCGTGGTGTACGTCGCCGGAGAGGACGGCGATGGAGGCGGGCGGCCGGCCGCGCTCCCCGGCTGCGACGCTCCGCAGCAGCTCGACGAGGTCGCGGAAGGAGCTCGGGAAGGCGGCCCAGTGCTCCAGATCCACTGCCTGCCTGATCTTCTCCCCGACCTTCGCCGCCGCCCGGCCCCAGACGCCGCCGCAGACCGCCTCGCTCCAGCCCTCGAGGTGGTGCAGGCCGGGGGCCATGAAGGCGGGGAGTGAGGCGCCGATGAGAAGGTGGTCGAAGCCGCCCCGCGCGTGCTCCTCGACCCAGGCCCACTCGCGGGCGTCGATCATCGAGCGGTTGCCTTCTTGCAGGACGCGTCCGGCCCGCGTGTCGAGGACGACGAGGCGGGTGTTGCCGAAGTCCCAGTGGTAGCTCCAGCGGTTCGCGCTGACCTCCCGGTCGGCCCGCCAGGCGAACTCGCGCAGGATGGGGCCGGCGTCGTCGGCCTCGCGCACCCGCTTCAGCAGCTCGTCGTTTTTCAGGTCCGCGGGGGAGAGGTTGCCGAGGTGTTGGTAGATCCAGTACGACATGAAGGCGCTGATTATGCGCTCGTCCCACCAGGGTTTGCTTCGCATCTTCGCTACCCACGCCTCGGAGATATTCCAGTCGTCGTGGACGTCGTGATCGTCGAAGATCATGGCGACCGGTATCGTCGAGAGCAGCCACCGCAAGATCGGCTCGCGCCAGGCATCGTAGTAGAGGTGAGTGTATTCCTGGAAGTCCGCGACCTGCTCGCCCGGTCCCTCCTTTGTTCCGCGCCTCTTTCGGATGAAGTCGAGCGTGCCGGGCGAGACTATGTCCGCGTAGATCTGGTCCCCCAGCATCAACAGCGCGTCGGGCCAAGCTTCGGGTGGCTCCCCCTGCATCCTCCTCGACAGCACGTATAGCGCCCCGACGCCCCGGCCCCGCTTGTCCTCGTCCTTCGCGAGCGTGTACGGGGCCTTGTTCGGCAACGAGACGCGGCAAGAGCCGAACGCGAGGCTGAAGGGTGTCTCCGGGTCGTGCGCCCGGATGACGCTGGGCGGGAAGGGTGAACCCTCCTCGGGCCAGCGGCGCTCGCCGTCCAGGGACACCTCGTACTCGTAGTGCCCGCCGGGCTCGAGGCCGGTGACGTGGACGAGGGCGTAGTAGTGCCCCTCGACGTGGAACGTGCGTGAGTAGTGGGTCGAGTCTCCGGCCCGTACTTCGACCTCGCAGGCGCCGTCCGTCTCGACCCAGACGGTGGCGTCGCGCTCTCCGGCGTAGCGCAGAAGCGGGCCGAGGATGAGGTGTGGCGCCATCTCAGACCAGGCCGACGACCTGGGCCATGATCGTCACGCCGGCCACGATCAGGGCGGCCCCGATCACGTCGAAGAAGACGCCCGAACGGACCATCTTGGTTATAGGGATCATGCCGGAGCCGTAGACGATGGCGTTCGGGGGGGTGGAGACCGGGAGCATGAACCCGTAGGAAGCGCCGAAGATCGCGGCGAGCGCCGGGATCAGGGGCTCGACCCCCGCGGCGTTGGCGATGGGGATGACGATGGGGACGACGATCCCTACGCTCGCGGTGTTGGACGTGGTCTCGGAGATGAGGATGGCGACGACCGTCGCGAGGATGGTGATCGCGAGCAAGCTCGTGAGCCCGAGGCCGCTGGCTATGGCGGTGCCTATGGCCTCCGCGAGCCCGGTGCTGGAGAGGAGCGAGCCTAAAGTTATGCCGGCGCCGAAGAGCAGGATGGTGCCCCAGTCTATGCGGACCGCCTCGTTCCAGTTCATGGTGAAGCGCCGCTCGGACCAGTTTACGGGCAGCAAGAACAGGAGCGCCGCCGCGACGATCGCCACGACGCCCTCGTCCATCCGGTCGCTCAAAAAGCCGTAGAGCGCGGAGTCGTCGCCCAGGAACAGGTTCACGAAGCCCGGTAGGATCCAGAGGAAGACCGCGACGCCGAAGACGATGAGGGTGTTACGCTCTCCCGCGGAGAGGGGTCCGAGGCTGCGGCGCTGCTCGGCGACGAACTCCCCGACACCCGAGATCCGGCGGACCTCCGGACGGTTGAGGAGGATCAGGATGACGCACAGGGCAACGAACATGAGGAGCACGATGGGTAGCGCCGTTATGGTCCAATCGAAAAAGGAGATGTTCGTCCCCGTCTGTTCCTGGATGAACCCGATCCCGATGAGGTTCGGTGGGCTGCCGATCGGTGTTATAAGGCCACCCACACTGGCGCCGTAGGCGATCATGAGCATGAGCGCGGTGCCGAAGCGCAGGCGGCTCGGGTCCGTTCGCCCCTCGGCCTGGTCGCTGACGAGACCCGCCAGGGCGCCCATCATCCCCAGGCCTATCGGGAGGAGCATCGCGGCGGTGGCGGTGTTGGAGATGAAGGCGCTCAAGAGGGCGGCGATAGCGCCGAAAGCGATGATCACCCCGTAGGTCGAGCTGGCGACGCCCGGCATGGAGAGGACGCGGAAGGCGAACCTGCGGTCCAGGCCGTGCGTCATCATGGCCTGGGCGATGATGAACGCCCCGATGAATAGGAAGATCGTCGAGGAGGCGAAGGCCCCGAAGACGTCGTCCGCCGGGGCCACCCCGAAGAGCACGCACATCGCTATAGCCAGAACCGCCGTCACGGGGATCGGGATCGGCTCCGTGAGCCAGTAGATGATGACGAACACGAAGACCGCGGCCAGAGCCTGCTGATCGGGCGGCAGCGGCAGCGGCAGGAGGTACAGCGCGAGGAAAACGATCGGCCCGAGGAAGAGCCCTACCGTCTGCCGCACCCGCTCGAAGCGTTGCTCCGCCGGAGAAAGCGTCTCCCCTTGCTCGCTGAGGGTCTTGTAGGTGCCCCCCGGCCTGACTGACTCGCTCATGAATTCCTCCTCCCGGCGCTAAAGGCCCTTCCCCCGGCCGGGGTCTCCCCGCGACCGTACCGGCAGTATAACGGTTATGGACTTGCCGACGCTCGCAGCTACCGCTGGCTCAGATCGGTGATTCCCGAGGCCAACCGCTGGAGCACGAACCGGTAAGGGATCAAGACGAGCGTGCTCGCGACGTTGAGCGGTACCGCCCACAACATGCGTTGGCGAGGAAGTAGCCGACGAGAAGAAACTCCGCTGGTTGCTATCCCGGTTCGAGCAACGTGAAAAGGCTGTAGCTTCCGGCGCTGGGGTCGGCCTAAACGCCCGGAGGCAAATTGTGGCGTACGAAGCGTACCGGCCATCCGCCAGAGAAGTCGTTGCAGGGACCTGACCAGCCGAGGTTGGCATCGTAGGGCGCGAACCTGACGCGGCGAACGCTGGGGTGCAACAAGACAACCGCCGCCAGGTGCGACCCGAGGATCAAAGACGCCAGGGCGGGCAGGGCGCAGTCGACGACCCGCGTGGCGCGGCTGGCTGGCACCAGGGGATGAACCTTCGGCGAGCTTGAGTTCTGTTGAGATCCTTACCAAGGAAGCAGGCACCTGGCTTCGGGACGCAGGCACCATCAAAGATGGTAGAGGTTATAGGCTAGCCCCGGCAGCAGGGCTTGGCGGCACTGGGCATCGAGCAGTCGTCCGGGCGCCCGCGCGGAGAGCTTGCGCTTGATGACGGCCGAGATGACGCTCTCCACCAGCGCACGCTGGCTGTGTAGCGCGCTTTCGGAAAGGCGGTGCGCATCTGGGCTCGGATACCCCGCACGTACCAGTTGGCTTTGCCCCGCTTAGCCGGGATGATGCTGTCGGCACCGATGACCTGGCGGATGTGCTGGTGGTTGCGCTCGCTGTCGAACTCGGCATCTGCCAGTACTAGATGGATCGGCGTGACCTGCTCGGCCGTGTCTACCAAGGGGCGCAAGGTAGCCGAGTCGTTGGCCGGGCCAGGCTTCGCGAGTTGCGCTAGCACAGCGCGCCGGGGCACATCGACCACGATCACCCACTTAAGCCAGTGTCTTCGGGACACATCTTGGCCGTGTTCCCTCGCCCGTTTGACGAAGAACGTGCTGATCGCGCCATCGGTGAGGCCTGTAGCGTCCACGGCTACGGTCGTCCCACCGGGTGGTGGCGTTGGCAACAGGTGCACGGCTTCGGCCAGGGCTCTCGTGAAGGTTGTCTCCTCCACCCGGCGCAGGAAACGATAGAGTGTCGTGTAGTCGGGCGTACGCGCCACCCCAGCGCGGGACGCAGTTCTCCATGCTCGGCGAGGCGAACCTCGGCCTCGCGAAACGTCCAGTCCTCGTAGCGCATCAGGCACAGTACCGCTAACAGTCGCGGCTGGGTGAACACCCGCTTGGAGTACTTGCTCTTGTAAGCAGTACTACCGTCTCCGCCACCCGACGCGCGATCCGCGCAAAGGCCATGAGTCCCACTTCTGCCATCATCCTCACCTTCACCTTGTAGAACCTTACGATTCGTTAAGGTACCCCCTCGGTCTGCAACGGTGCGGCACCGCTATCTTTAGCCGATCCAGGCTCCGTGGGCCGTCCGACGGGCAATGTACCTTTAGCGCTTCTCCACCATCCCATGGCGGTAATACGCTGAGGCGAGGTACCGGGTAGGGCAGGCTCGGAGTATGGGGTATGTAACGGTAGTAGAGTGAGCGCAAAAGTAGGGAAGAAAGGAGCAGAGGCTATGGCGGTGTACGCTGTTGTTAACGTCCAGGTTACCGACCCTGCCCGCTATGCGGAGTATAGAGAAAAGGCGCCAGCCACCATTACCCGCTATGGGGGCAAGTACCTCGCACGCGGTGGCGAGGTCGAGGTGCTCGAGGGTGACTGGAACCCTCAACGCCTGGTCATCCTCGAATTCGAGAGCATGGAGCGGTTGCACGAGTGGTACAA
The DNA here is from genome assembly GCA_016781705.1 of Rubrobacter sp. Classification (GTDB taxonomy): domain Bacteria; phylum Actinomycetota; class Rubrobacteria; order Rubrobacterales; family Rubrobacteraceae; genus Rubrobacter_F. Next base: position 636 of record JADDPV010000245.1, on the reverse strand, counting down.
CTCGCCGGAATACGCTCCCCTCAAGCAACTGCGCAGCGAGGCCACCGTCACGGAGTTCGTCGTCGTCGAAGGCCTGTAAGAGGAGGGAACAGATCATGCGCATAGAAGCCAAGCTAGAGACCCTCGGCCTCGTGCTACCCGAACCGATGCAGGTGCCGCCGGGCCTCCGGTTGCCCTTCGCCTGGGTGCGCGTGCGCGGCAACCGGGCCTACGTCTCCGGTCATATAGCCTTGAATCCGGACGGTTCGGTCGCCGAACCGCTGGGTAAGGTCGGTGCCGAAGTCTCGGCGAAAGAGGGCTACCAGTCCGCGCGTCGGGTCGCCCTGGCCCATCTCGCTAGCCTCAAGCGGGCCCTCGGGGATCTGGACCGGATCACCGCTTGGCTGCGAGTCTTTGCCATGGTGAACGTAGCCCCCGGCTTCAACCAGACGCCGTTGGTCACCAACGGCTACTCGGACCTCATCCTCGAACTGTACGGCCCCGAAGTAGGGACGCACGCTCGCTCCTCCATCGGAATGATGATCCCGCTGAACGCCCCGGTCAACTGCGAGGCGGAGGTAGAGATCGACGGTTAGCTCGAACACCGACTAGAAGGGGTGACACAGGCGATCAGCGCCACGCTGGTAAACTAAGGAC
>JADDPV010000282.1 GCA_016781705.1 Rubrobacter sp. | reverse complement strand
CCTGGTGCGAGGACATCGCCGAGAGGATGCAGGTCCCGCTCGACTACGTGGCCGTGGGAGCCGTCGCCGTCGCGGCGTCCCTCGTGGGTCGAAGGGTCGGCATCCGACCCAAGCGATACGACGACTGGCTCGTGGTGGCGAACCTGTGGGTGGGGATCATCGGTCCGCCTTCGGCCATGAAAAGCCCCGCGCTCGCCGAGGTCGTGAAGCCCTTGGACCGTCTCGTGGCCGAAGCCCGTGAGGCACACGAAGGGGCGCTCGCCGACCATGCGGCTGAAGCGGAGGCCATCGAGGCGGAGAAGGCGGCGATGAAGAAGGCGATAGACGCCGCGGCCAAGAAGTCCGTCGAGACCGGCGACCGCTCACGCCTGGACAACCTGATCGACCGGCGGCGGAACATGGTGATCCCGAGCGAGCCGAAGGAGCGCCGCTACAAGACCTCCGACACCACGATAGAGAAGCTCGTGGAGATCCTGCGCGACAACCCGTCCGGCATCCTCGTGCAGCGAGACGAGCTCACGGGCTGGCTCAGGGGGCTCGACAGGCAGGGGAGAGAGGTCGACCGGGCGTTCTACCTGGAGTCGTGGAATGGGACGGGCTCCTACACGGTGGACCGAATCGGGCGCGGCACGCTGCACGTCGAGGCTTTGTGCATCTCCCTCCTGGGCGGCATACAGCCCGGACCCTTGCGCTCTTACGTCTACGGCGCCTCGCGGGGCGGTGAGGGAGCCGACGGCCTCTTGCAACGCTTCCAGCTCCTCGTCTGGCCCGACCCGCCTTCGGGACCCTGGCGCAACGTGGACCGCTATCCCGACGGGGAGGCCAAGAACCGCGCCTACGCCGTCTACGAGGCCCTCGACGTCCTCGACCCCGAGAAGTGCGGGGCGGTCGCCGAACGCGAAGGGGACATCCCAACGGTCGGCTTCTCCCCAGAAGCGCAAGGGGTCTTCGACGCCTGGCGCCACGAGCTCGAAGCGAAGCTGCGCAACGGAGAAGCCTCCGAAGCATTCGTCTCGCACCTGGCGAAGTACCGCTCGCTCATGCCGTCCCTCACCCTGGTCTTCCATCTCGTTGGCACTGCGGACGGCACGGCCGACGCCGGGGGCAGGGTCGGCGTCGCGTCGGCGGCGAGGGCGGCGGCGTGGTGCGAGTACCTGGAGGGCCACGCCCGTCGCGTCTACGCCTCTGGCGAGAACCCGCCCCTTGAAGGCGCGCGGGCGCTCTTGGCGCGCATACGCAAAGGCGACGTGAAGGACGGTGACGCAGTGCGTAGCGTCTACCGTGGCCGGCAGTGGTCGAGGCTCTCGACATCCGAAGAGGTCAACGCCGCAGCAACCTTGCTCGAAGACTACGGGTGGTTGCGCGTCGAGAAGGCGGAGACCGGAGGCCGTCCGACCACGCTGCTGCGCTTGCATCCGAGCCTGAAAGAAGAGATATGAAAATCACAAATGCTCCGGACACCCACCGTGCAAAACGTGCAAAAGCCCTCCGAGCACCCTTTCGCACGTTTTGCACGTCCCCCACTCCAGGGATCCCGAAAAATCACGCCTCACAGGAAGGAGGGGCATGAACGCGAAGAAGGCGTGGCTCGACGCCCTCAAGAAGACGATCGAAGAGGAGCCACGGATCCAGCGCGAAGATTCGGAAAAGCCCACGGCCGCTACCGCACAAAAATTGCAGAAGCCACGGGAGGCGGAGCGGGAGGTCGGGGGCGAGGTCGTGGGCCTCAGCGCCGCCCGAGCCTTGCGAAGCGAGGACGAACGCCGCCTCCTCGCGGCTGGGTGGTCCCCGAAGGAGCGGTCCGGACTCGTCATCTGGCGCAAGCCGGGAGGCTCCTGGTACGGCGAGGAGGTCGCCGTGCTGCTCCTGGCGCGGGACAAGGGGCCGCCATGACACGGTGGCTTTACCGACAAGAAGAATCCTGATGAGAAGGAGAAAAGATGACCACCCCGAAGACCGGAGGAGACGAAGGGATGAAGAACGCATACCGCAAGACGCCGGAGGAGAAAGCTTACGGAAGGCTCCTTGACGACAGTGAGGAGGTGCTCTCCGAATCGGCCCGGACCGTTCTCGAAAAGGCGCACGCGACGGCCTACGCAGGCAATCTGGTGCGCAACTACTGCCTCCAGCCGGAGGAGTACGACGAGGCTATGGCCGAGATGCGCAGGGCAGCCGCCGAACTCACCGACCGAGAATGCAAGCTTCTCGCGAGGATCTGGCGCACTGCCCTAGCCGCGGCCGCCTCCATAGACCCCGACGACCATACGCACATTGGATACGGCGTGTACCTGGTCGACCTCCATCACTACTACAGGGTGGCTTCCGGCATGGTCGAAGACACTTTGCTGGAGAAGTGGGTGGAGGAGTGTCGGAAGGCCGCAGAGCGTGAGCCGGAGGATTTTGACGATTTACCTTTCTAGCGTGTGCGGCGCGCGGCCGGGGAAGCGCCCCGCGCTCGCAGAGGTCGTCAAACCCCTCCATCGGCCCGTAGCCGTTGCCTGGGAGACCCACGAGGGGGCGCTCGCCGACCACGCTGCTACGCCCGCGCCCAAGCCTGGAAGAAGGGGCGTGAGTTTTCGAGATGTCCCGGAAGCCCACCGTGCAAAACGTGCAAAAGCTAAGGAAGGCGGAGCGGGAGGCCGGGGGCGCAGTCGTGGATCTCGACGCCACCCGCACCTTGCGAGGCGAGGACGACCGCAGCCTACTTCGGATCGGCTGGTTCCCTAAGGAGCGGTGCGGGCCGCTGGAGCTGACCATCTGGGCGAGCCTCGAGACGGGCTTCTACTGCTCACAAGAGATCGCCCTGCATCGCCTGGACTAGGACACCGGCGCGGGAGACGAAGTATCAGGTCGCGCCGACCCCGCGCCGTCCACCTGAAGCTCGCTCCGGCCTTCGGGATAGGGATGTCGAGAGATGTCGAACCGAGGGGGGAGAAGAGGTGACGGAAACGAAAGATCGGGGAGCCATGAAGCCAGCACAGACCTACGCAATTGGGGCCTACGCAGACGCGGCGGAACGATTCGGGCCCCCGCTGCAGGTGGCGGCGGGGATCTACCAGGGGGAGGGGGGTGGTCGTTAGTGGCCCTATGCGCGGGTATCAAGCGGGATGGGGGGCGGTGTGCGGTGGTCGTTGGACCGTCGCAGGCCTACTGCTACGCCCACGACCCCGCTAGGCAAGGGGAGCGAAAGCGCAACGCCTCCAGGGCCGGAAAGAGCAAGGGCAACGGGGAGATAGCCGCCCTCAAGGAGCAGCTCCGCAAGCTCGCAAGCGACGTCCTGGAGGGCAAGGTGGACCGCTCCGCCGCCGCCGTGGTCAACCATATCATCAACACCCGCGCCCGTCTCCTCGAGGTGGAGCGGCGGATAAAGGAAACCGAGGAGCTTGAGGAGCGACTGGAGGCCCTCGAGGCCGTCTTGAAGGGGAGGAACGCGGGATGAGCAAGAAAAACGGCTTGGGGAAGCTGTACGGCAAGCTGACGCCCGAAGAGAGGTTTCGGTTGGACCTAGAGGCCATGGCGCGCGGGGACGCTACGGAATCGGAGCGGCTCACCCGGACCTGTCCGCGCCAAACCTACGTGATGAACGATTGGGGATTTGCGGGGAGATGGCAACTTTCCGCGGAGCTCACCCTGCGGGTCTACGCCCGCGTGGCGCAGCTCCTCGAGCGCCTCCGCATGGTGGAGGCCTTCCGCACCTTACCCCCCTACTCCAACAGGCTCACGCATAACATCGCGGAAGAGGCCTACTTCGACGGCCACAGGGCGGGGAGCTATTTGGCCTGGAACGCCGCCGAAAAGACGGGGAGGCCTCCGGGCTGGTCGGAGGAAGAGGACGAACCGGAGGACCCGGTTATCGCTCGCGACCTGGGGGAGCTGGAGGGGAAGGTAACGAAGTACGGCGACCTACTCCCGGAGATCCTGGACCGCTTCGAGCGCAAGGGGACGGAAGAAGCCCTGACGTGTTGGGAAGGATTCGCTGCGTTCTGCACGGACGTCTGGCGGGTGGAAGCGGAGAAGGTCCTGCGGGTGGTCCTCGAAGACGAAGCCCCGCGCGTCGAGGCCATGAAAGAGCGGGCGGAGCACCTGGGGGTCGAGGCGGACCCCGAGAGGGTCGAGGAGTTCTGCACGGCCCTGGCGGAGGGTTGGGGCGTGATGGTCGCAAGGGATGGGCTCATTGGGGATTAAGGAGCGGCTCCGCAACTTGGGGCAAGCCGCCGAGCAGAACCTCCTGACCTTCCGGCTCCGGGACGGCACCACGGCCCGCTTTCACCAGGACGCCGTCATGGAATGCCTGCTGTACCAATCCGAGAGGGGGCGCATTCCGATGGGGAGCCCGTGCGCCGGCGCACCCGCTGGTCGAGGCGCTAAGGAACGCGGAGGACCTCGTGGAACTCACGAAGCGTTAGGGGACGATCCTCGCCCTGTGGGTCGGGAGGACGAGATCATCCGTGGCGAGAGGGAGAGGCTGGGTCCGTAGGTGAAGTGGAACGAGGAAGGGACCGTTTGCGAGTTGACCACCAAGTGCATGAGGAAGGCTCACACGCGGCGGCGCGGATCCTCGGGCAGATGTCTCCCTTGGCTGGCAAAGGGCCGCACGGAGCATCCTTAAGCCGACGGCGCGGAGGGGGGCAGGAGCCCAGGAGACGGCGCGGCGGCATGTCGAACCGAGGGTCTACTGCGCCGCGCTTCACGGCTACGTCACGGGGGCTGAACAGCACAATGATCCCCATGGGCCTACCCCCTCCAAGAAGCCTTCGATCCCGGCGACGCGTTCGTCGGCGTCCGGGCCCAAGAGGATGTTCGCCGTCTACTTCTGCGACCTGAGCAGCCCCTGACAGCGTGGAACGAGCGAGAACACCAACAAGCTATCATGATAGCTAAATGTTAGTATAATGATAGCATGAACGGTAGATTTATGAAGGTAGACGGGGATCAACTGAGACGTCTCAGGCGAGAACGAGCGTTATCCCAGCGCGATCTGTCACGAACAACCGGGATAGCCTTCGACACGATTAGCCGCTTGGAGACCGGAAAGCAGCGTGCACAGCCGAGGACCATTCGCAGGCTTGCGGATGCCTTAGGCGTAAACCCGAGACAACTCATGAAGGAAGACTAGATGACAGCGAGTAACGGCGACTTACACAACCCCAAACGAGCGCTCCTGTACTGTCGCGTATCGGGGGAGGAGCAGCGAAAGAAGGGCTACTCCCTCGCCGACCAGCTGCACACCTTGAAGGACTGGTGCTCCGATAACGGCTACGAGGTTCTCGAGGAAATTGAGGACGGTGGCTACTCAGGCGCTTACCTCGAGCGTCCTGGGTTGGATAGGGTCAGGGAACTGGTGGCGGCTGGCGGCGTGCATGCCGTAGTGGTGCTATTTCGTGACCGGATTGCCAGAGGCGTCTACGCGCAGCTTCTGGCCGAAGAGTTCCGCGAGCATGGGGCACGGCTCGTCGCATTGAACAGTAGGGGCGACGACTCGCCCGACGGCGAGCTTGGGGACAACATCTTGGACGTTATCGCAGCGTGGGAGCGCAAGAAGATTTCCGAAAGAATGAACAGGGGGAAGCGCCGTAAGGCCAAAGAGGGCAAGGTGATCGCGGGACCCTCTCCGGATTACGGCTTCCGCTACAACGAGAGCTGCGACGGCTACGTAGTGGACGAGGAGAAGATGGCTTTGATCAGGCGTATCTTCCGCATGGTGGGAGCAGAAGGAGCGTCGATCGGCACCGTCAGGCGCACTCTGGAGAAGGAAGGGATCCCAGCCCCTTCAGGTGGAAGGTGTTGGAGCCGACAATATCTGAGGACTCGCATAAGCGACGATGTGTACCTTCCTCATACCTTCGAGGAGGTTAGCGCCCTCGTCTCGCCCGAGGTCGCATCCTCGCTCGATACCTCGCTCAACTACGGCGTATGGTGGTACGGCAAGAACCGCCATAGCTCTACTCAGAGACGCGATACGGCCCCGGACGGTACGTCGCGCTACACGAGAGCCAGAAAGAGCGTTCCCGCGCCACGGGAGGATTGGATAGCCGTCCCGGTCCCAGATGCCGGTATTCCTAAGGAGTGGGTGCTGGCCGCCAGGGAAGCCATCAGGGACAACGAGTGGTCCTCCAACGCTGGCGACAGGATGTGGGAGCTTACCGGCGGCGTGATCAGGTGCGCGGAGTGCAGCCGGGCGATGAGCGTGAATCACATTCGTGTCAGGGGACGAGCCTACTATCGCTGCACGGGGCGCTACAACGGAGGCGTGGAGCGCCGATGCTCCATGAGCCACACCGTGCGCGCGGAAGACGCCGAGGCGCGGGTGTGGGGGTTCGTGCGCGGGGTGCTGACCGACCCCGAACGCCTGACCCGCGGGCTCGACAAGATGTTGGAGGGCGAGCGGAAGCCACCCGACAAAAGCGACGAGGCCTCGTGGCTTCGTAGGGTCTCCAACATAGACCGCAAGCAGGAGCGGCTGCTCAACCTGCACCTGGAAGGGGACATCACGACGGCTACGTTCCGCGCCAAGAGCGCCGAGCTAAGGGAGGTAAGGCAGGGGGCGCAGAAGGAACTCGAGGCCTGCCGCCAAGCCCGGTCTCGTGTCGAAGACATCGAGAGGAGCAAGGAGGCGCTCGTCGCGCACTACGCCTCCCTCGTGCCGCAAGGGCTGGCCGAGCTTTCGTCGAAGGAGAAGAACCAGATCTACAAGATGATGCGCCTCAAGGTGCTCGCGCACCGCGACGACACGCTCATTGCCGATTGGGTTTGTAATGCGTCATCGAGACTTCCTGGTAGTGGCCGCACTCCGGGCAGGTGAAGTTGCGGGCGCTGCGGGTCGAGTACGCGGGAACGATGGTGGTCTTGTCGTAG
>JADDPV010000277.1 GCA_016781705.1 Rubrobacter sp. | reverse complement strand
TCGAAGAGCGCATCGAGAGGCTCGAGCGTGGGCGCTGAGCCCGACGATCTGATCCGCCGGACGGCCCTTAACGGGGCTGGGGAGGACTGAACTTTGGCGACGAGCGGGCTGGAAGAGACCGCGCTGCGGCTACTCGGGGCGTTCCACGACCTGGCTGGCGGGAAGCTCAGGGAGCCCGTCCCGGTCGGGGGGCCGGAGAGGCCGGGGGAGGGCGCGGCACCGAGGGCGGGCCTTGACCCGGACTCTACCGAGTGCGACGAAGCGGTCAGATACCTGGTGAACCAGGGGTACCTGGAGCCGGCCGGCTCGGGGTACGCCATCACCGTGGCCGGCATCGACAGGGCGAGAGAGCTGCGCGGGATAAGCGACCCCGCCACGCCGCAGGAAAGGAGCGGGATGAGCGACCAGACCCAGAAGCGGCTCATGACGGTTCTGGCTATAGGGATCTCCCTTGCTTTGAGCCAACCGTTGACCAGGTTCGTCGGGGAGCAGATACCCGAGAGAAGGGGCATAAGGGATGACGTGACGGAGGCCGTCCTGAAGGGACTGGCCAGGACGGTCGCGCTCGTCGTGGCCTCCGTTCTCGTGCGGCAGATCGCCTCGCGCCGAAGGTAAAAACACAGAACCACCCGCCGCGCCGCCAACGCGTCCCGCTCCACTCCCAACTCCGCTAGGGGTTCCGCGCCAGAGTGCCCGGGCCGCCTCTGATATATTTCTTCGGCGGGGTGGAGTTCTCGTAGAGGAGTGAGGCGTTATGGCTACGGTCCGCGAGGCGACCTTCGATCTTTTGCGCGGTTTGGGGATCACTACGGTCTTCGGGAATCCCGGCTCGACGGAGTTGCCGTTCCTGAGAGACTTTCCGGAAGACTTCCGCTACGTTCTGGCCCTGCAGGAGGCCTCGGCGCTCGGGATGGCCGAAGGGTTCGCCCAAGGGTCGGGGCGGGCCGCCCTGGTCAACCTCCACACGGGTCCGGGCCTCGGGAACGCGATGGGGGCCATGATCACGGCCTGGCACAACAGGACGCCGCTCCTGGTTACCGCCGGCCAGCAGGACAGGCGCCACCGCGCCCTCGAACCTTTGCTCACCGGGGACCTGGTGGATCTCGCCAAGCCGTACGTCAAGCGGAGCTTCGAGCCCGTGCGGGCCGAGGACGTGCCTGGGGAGATCCGTCGCGCCTACCACACCGCTATGCAACACCCCCGCGGCCCGGTCTTCGTCTCGGTCCCGATGGACGACTGGGAGGCCGAGGCCGAGGCGATGGACCCCCACGACGTCATACACAGGACCTCGCCCGACCCGGACGGGATCGAACGGTTCGCGGCCGTCCTGCGCGAGTCACGCAACCCGGCCGTCGTAACCGGGGCCGGCGTGGATAGGGCCGGGGCCTTTTATGATGCGGTGGCGCTCGCCGAAAAGCTCGCGGCGCCGGTGTGGCAGGACCCTATCTCGGCGCTCGCGAGCTTCCCCCAGGACCACCCGCTCTTCCAGGGTCACCTGCCGCCATCCCAGAAGCAACTCGCCGAAACACTCTCGGGCCACGACGTCGTCCTCGTCCTCGGGGCGCCCGTCTTCCTTTACTACCCCTACGTGCCAGGCCCGACCGTGGCGGAGGGCACGCGGGTGCTCCACGTCTCGGAAGATCCCGCCGAGGCGGCCCGCGCCGCCGTCGGGAGCAGCCTCGTAGGTGACGTGGGGCTGGCGATCCGGGGCCTTCTCGAGGCCCTGCCCGCCTCCGAGCGCCCTGCCCCGCCCCGGCTCGAGCCGCCCCCCGAGCCTGAGGCCAGGACGCCGATGTCCGTGGAGTACGTGATGCACACGGTCGCCGGGGTCTTGCCTGAGGAGGCGGCGGTCTTCGACGAGACGGCCTCGAGCAAGGCGAAGCTACACAGGTACATCCGCGTCAACCGGCCCGGCGGCTACCACACCTCGGCCGCCGGGGGCCTCGGCTTCTGCATGCCGGGCTCCGTCGGGTTCAAGCTCGCGGTGCCGGAGAGGCCCGTGGTCTGCATGATCGGGGATGGCTCTAGCATGTACTCCGTCCAGGCGCTCTGGAGCGCTGCCCGCTACGGGGCGAGCGTCGCCTTTATTGTCGTGAACAACCGGGGCTACTCCATCCTCAAGGGCTTCAGGGACGCTATCGGGGCGGGCGACCGGGTACCCGGGCTCGACGTGCCCGGGATAGACTTCGTGGGCGTGGCCCGAGGGCTTGGCGTCGAAGGCGAGACCATTCAGGAGGCCGGGGATTTGCTCCCCGCGGTCAAGCGCGCCCTGAACGCCGGCCGACCCTACCTGCTCGACGTGATCGTCGACCCCGAGGTGCCGAAGCTCCTGAGCTGAGAGAGGACCGGTAGGTCGAGAGAGGAGGTTCGGGGTGGCAGAGGTCTTCGTCGTGGGCTCGATCAATCAGGACTTCGTCTTGCAGGTGGAGCGCCGACCGGAGCCGGGCGAGACGGTTACCGACGCGCGGCTCGCTACCCACAACGGCGGCAAGGGCGCGAACCAGGCAGCCGCCGCCGCGCTGCTCGGCGCCTCCGTAATCTTGTTGGGAAGGGTGGGCGACGACGGGTTCGGGGGACCGCTGGTCCGGGCGCTCGCGGAGAAGGGCGTGGAGACGAGCCTCGTCAGGGAGGCTTCGGAGGCCTCCACGGGCACAGCCTTCATAACCGTCACCCCAGACGGGGAGAACGCGATCACGGTCGCCCCCGGCGCTAACCGCAGCCTCGTTCCCGACGACGTGGACGCCGCCTCGGCACAGATAGCCGAGGCCAGGGTGCTCGTGGCCCAGATGGAGGTCCCGCGCGCAGTGGTGTTGCGGGCGGTCGAGGTTGCCGCCGAGAGCGGCACCCGCGCTCTTCTCAACCTGGCCCCGCCCTTCGAGGTCCCGCGCGAGCTGCTCGAGAGGCTCGACCCGCTCGTGGTCAACGAGCACGAGGCAGCCTTCCTGCTCGGCGAGAAGGTGGAGGGGGTGGAAGGAGCCCTCGCCGCAGCACCGCGGCTGCTCGATCTAGGGCCGAAGTCCGCAGTGATCACCGTCGGCGCCGCCGGGGCGGTCTTCTCGGACGGCGCGACCACGGCGCACGTCCCAGCCCCTGAGGCCGAGGTGGTCGACACCACGGGGGCCGGGGACGCCTTCGTCGGCGCCCTGGCCGCCCGGCTCGCCCGCGAAGCCCCGCTCGAAGACGCCGTGGCCTACGCCGCGCGCGCCGGGGCCGCGGCCGTCACCAGGGAGGGTGCCCAGGGCGCCCTGCCAACCCGGGAGACGTTGGAGGCCCTGGGGAACTAAGCCCGGCTGGTGGCGCCGGCGAAGAAGACCGGGCCGTAGGTCTCTAGCGGGTCGGGCTCGAAGCCCGCGTGGTCGAGCAGGCTCCTGATCTCGTCCGGGTCGAAGAACCGGATGCCGCCTGTTGAGAGGAAGCGCTGCACCCGGCGCCCGCGGCCCGTGCGGGCGCGAAGGATGCCCATGACGGCGAGGCGCGCGTCCGCTTGGAGCACGCGGCGGGTCTCGCGCAGGACCCTGGACGGGTCGCCGAACTCGTTGAGGGAGCCGCCGCAGACCGCGCCCGCAAAAGAGGCGTCGGCGAAGGGCAGGTTCTTGGCGTCGGCCCTGGCGAAGGACGGCCGCGCACCGATCCCGCGGGCGCGGCGGGCCGCCTCTTTGAGCATGGAAGGGGAGAGGTCTATGCCTACGAAGTCGCCGCCGGCGAGGGCGAGGTTGCGGGTGTAGAGGCCGGCCGAGCAGCCGAGGTCGAGGTAGCGGCCGCCGCGTTTCGGCCTAACGAGGTCGGAGATGATCCGTAGCTCCCGCTCGGTCGGGAAAGGTTCGCCCGTGAGGAGGCGCAAGGAGTGGACGCGCCAGAGGGGTTCGTAGGCGCGGCCAGCTCCGGGGAGAAAGTTGGTGAGGTTGGCGACGTTATCCGCGCCGACGCGGTTCTTCAGCAGGTTTAGGTAGCCGTTCTTTATCTCGTAGGTGTCGCCGGTCTTCGGGGAGCGGACCGTGCCCGTCAGGATCATGCCGTCCTCCTCGGTGCCTCCGGCGTAGACGAGGCCCGCCCCATCCGCCGGGCGGGGACGGACGATCGGCAGAAGGCCCCGGCCGAACACCTAGCGGCGTCTTCTGTCGCGCAGGCGGTTCAGGCGGACGTCGAAGCCGCGGACGGAGTCGACGAAGGCGCCCGACTCCTCGGGCCGGGAGGCGGGCTTGAGGGTGGGGTAGGCGCCCTCGTGAAAGACGAGTGGTCCCTTTCGCGTATCACCCAGACGCACCTGCACGACCCGCCCCAAGAAGAGGTCGTGGTCGCCGCCGGCGTAGATCTCGGCGAGCTCGCACTCTATGACGGCGAGGGCCCCGGCCGCGAGGGGGGCCCCGGTCGAGCCGTAGCCGCCACCTAAAGAGTGGATGGCCTGGAGCCCGCTCGAGCGCTCGGGGGAGGCGAAGAGCCTGCTGAGGCCCTCCTGGTCGTCGGCCAATAGGTTCACAGCGAAGTAGCCCTCTTGCCGGATGCGGGGGTTGAGGCGGGCGTCTTTGTGGACGCTGACCAGAAAGAGCAAGGGGTCCAAAGAGACCGAGATCACCGCGTTCGCCGTCATGCCCTCGGCGCGTTCTTCGCGCCCGCTGGTCACTACCGTGACGCCTGTCGGGAAGTGGCTCATGGCGCCCCTCAGGGCCTCGGCGTCGGCGGCCAGCACCTCCCAGGGGTACTCCCGGTCTTTCGCTTCCCGCGGGCCGTCAGGCGCCACCCTCGTCCTTTCCTATGAGCCGGGCTCCCGGGAGGCTACTACGCAAGGGCGTCTCCCACAAGCGAACCCCCCACGCGCAACTCCTCAGGCCACCACAGCCCGATCGTCTCCCTATCCGAGCCGTACCAGGGCCCGAGCCGCCGGTTGTGGTACAGGCCGTCCAGAACGGCGCTCTCGGAGCCGGGGAGCAGCGCCGCCTCGACCGGCACAACCCCGTCCCCGGCCACCCGCCCGTCCTCGACGAGGCGCTCGTAGCGCCTGCGAACCTTTGCGGAGGAGGAGCCGTCGACCGCGTTGCCCGCGACGGAGAGGTAGCGAAGGCCCGACTCGGCGTGCAGCGCGCCGGGGAAGAGGTCGTTAACGCGGGCGATGGGTGGGATGAGTTCCTGTGTCGTGGGGGCGTGGGGGGTGCCGAGCGTGATCAGGCGCGACACCCGCCGGTGTCCGGAGTAGCGCCTGCCGCCGTACGGCGGGTCCCCGCCGATAAACACCCGGCACGCCAGCCCGCCCGCCGAATGCCCCACGAGGACCGCCTTTTTCGCCTCGCTGCCGAGCAGCGCCCTATCCACGGTGCTCGCCACCTCGAAGACCAGCTGTCCGAAGCCCCTGAAGTACCCCAGAGCCCAGTCGAGCGGCGTGATCGGGGCGATGTAAACCTCAGACCCGGAGGCCTCCCGCAGCGACGCGGCGAGGCCCCGGTAGCTGCGGGGCCACCAGGTAGCCCCGCCGACGATCACTATCGGGTCCTTGGACATGCCCGTAAGTATATCCCCGCCCGGCGTGGTACCGGACGCTACCTCACGCGAGGCTGCTCTTGAGGCCGTCGAGCACGAACTGCACGGCGAGGGCCGCGAGCAGGACGCCTAAGACGCGCGAGAGCACGTTAGCCCCCGTCTCCCCGAAGAGGCACATGACGCGGGGGGCGAGTAGCAGGGAGGTCAGGGTGAGCAGCAAGACCAAGAGGAGGACCACCATGAACAATGCGACCTCAGTGGTGTTGCTGCCGCCGGTGTGGAGGAGGACGGTGGTGATGGCACCCGGCCCGGCGAGGAGCGGGATGGCGAGCGGGAAGACGGAGATGTCCTGCTGGTAGCTCTCCTCCTCCTGCTCGCGCACGGTCGAGGCGCGCATCCCCGAGGGCCGGGCGAGGACCATGTCGAGCGCCAGCAGGAAGAGCAGGGCCCCGCCGGCGATCCGGAACGCGGGCAGCCCTATACCAAGAGCCTCGAGCAAGACGTCGCCGGCGAGGGCGAACAGGAACAGGATGGCCGTCCCGAGCAGGGTACCCCGGAGGGCCGACTCGCGCTTGCGCTTCTCGGAGAAATCCCGCGTTAGCGCCGCAAAGATGGGGGCCAGCCCCAGAGGGTCGACGACCACGAGCAGCGTCATGAAGGCGTTGAAGACGAACTCTTGCACCGGGAGACTCTACCTCACAAGGATGACCCCGTCTCCGGGATCACGCGCCACTCCTTCCGCAACGACCGCGCCCTCTCCAGGGTCTCCGCCCCGATCCTGCCCTCCACCGCCCCGTAACGCTCTCTTACCTCGTCTGAGAGCGCCTCCACTACCTGGATGACGCCCGCGGGCAAATCCCCGACGCTCCCGGGCCGAAACGGCAGGCCCAGGGCGCCGTAGAACCGCCCGAGCACGGCGCGGACCTCGTCGGTCTCGGAGACCAGGATCAGGGCCTCCACCCGCGCCGCCCGGCGCGTCACCCGCTGGGCCAAACCCGCGTGCTTGACACCCCCGGGCCCGCCCGAACGCACCGAGTAAGCCCCCGGACAGAACTCGCCCTCGACCTCGCCGCCCTCGGCCTCTACCCCGACCCGCCCCAGCGCCGCCGCCACGAGGTCCACGCCCTCGGCGTAGCGCTCGTAGAGCCCGTGGCGCAAATCCTCCACCGGGAAGGTGAGCGAGAACGACAGCGAGCCCCGGTTCGCCGCGACCGCCCCGCCGCCCGAGTTGCGCACCAGCACAGGGAACCCGGCCTCTGCGGCGAGCCTTGCGGCCTCTCCGAAGCCTTGTAGCCGCGTCTCCGGCCGCGTCGCCCCGACGTAGCGCGAGGAGGACCATGTGAGGGCTACCGGGCCGCGCCCGCCGGAGGCGACCTCCTCCAGGACGGCCTGCTGGAGGCCGAAGCCG
>JADDPV010000152.1 GCA_016781705.1 Rubrobacter sp. | reverse complement strand
GAGACGAGCGTGCTCAGAGCTGCCGGCATGGGGCGATCCGTGACGCCCGTACCGTAACTACGGGTGTTTTGCGGCGCCGCTAGAATGGGTCCGTAACACTCGAAGCGAGGAACGTCACCCGCCGCTACGGGCGCGGGGTGACGTGGGTGCGCCCGCGGCCGGCGACACACTCCTCGATGCGCTTGCGGATGAAGCGGCGCATGAGGAAGGGGCTGCGCTCTGTGCGCCAGTTCCCGCCTCGGGGATTGTGCCCGCGGAAGAAGCGCTCCTGTGCAAGCCGGTCAGCCGGGAGACCTCGCCCCTTCGTAGCCCTCGTCGATGGACAAGTCCCCAGCCCTGGCGGCCAGTACGGACAGCTCATCGGCCCGCTCGTTCTCCGGGTTACCCGCGTGGCCTCGCACCCAACTGAAGGTGACTTCGTGCCGGTCGCACAGGTCCAGGAGCCTTCCCCACAGGTCGGGGTTGCGCGCCTTCTCCTTCTTGTTCTTTCTCCACCCGTTCTCGCGCCAGCGTCGCGCCCAGCCCTTTTCGACGGCGTCGACCAGGTATTTGGAGTCGGAGTGGATCTCGACCCGGCAGCGCGTCTTGAGGGCTTCAAGACCCTCGATGGCGGCGGTCAACTCCATGCGGTTGTTGGTCGTCAGCCGATACCCACCCGAGAGCTCCTTCTTGTTGCCCTTGTAGAGCAGGACGACGCCGTAGCCGCCGGGACCGGGGTTGCCGATGCTGCCACCGTCCGTGTAGATCTCGACCCGCCTGAGCTCATCCACGACCTCATTATCCCACCGCCCGCCGCGGTTTCATCGACTCCAGGTGATGCGGCTAACGGTATCCGCGGATTGCGGAGCTAGAATGTAGGTGCCATGAAAAACCATGTCACGCTCGAAGCCAGCAACATCACCCGTCGCTACAAGAGCAGTGGGCGCGGGGTGACGGGCGTGAGCCTCGCGGTCGGGCGCAGCGAGATCGTCGGCCTCGTCGGCCCGAACGGCTCCGGCAAGAGCACGCTCCTGCGCGTCCTCTCCACAGCCATCGAGCCCGATTCCGGGACCTTCCGGGTCGGCGGCGCGGACGGGGTGAAAGAGAAGCGGAAGGTCCGCGCCAGGCTTGGCCTGATGCTCGACCGGCCGACCCACTACGACGACCTCTCAGGCCGGGCCAACGCCTACCTTTTCGCCCGATCCTACGGGATGGATGAGGAGAAAGCAGATCGCGCCCTCGCGGAGCTGTTCGACTACTTCGACCTGACTCCTTACGCGGACGACAGGGTCAAGACCTACTCGTACGGGATGGGCAAGAAGCTCGCCCTGATCGAGGCTATAGCGCACGGGCCGGAGCTTCTGCTCCTCGACGAACCCTCGCTTGGCCTCGACTACACTTCGCAGCTAGCCTACCAGAGGAAGGTGCGCCAGCTCGCCGCGGAAGGCGTCGCCGTCCTCCTCGCGAGCAACCAGGTGGACGAGGTCGAAACCCTCTGCGACCGCGTCGTTTTCCTGCACCGGGGACGCGTCCTCTCGGTGGGAACACCGGAGGAGTTGGTCTCTTCTCTGGAGGGCGTCAAACGCATCGTGGCGACGCTCAGGAACCCGGTGGATTACGGTCCCGTCGCGAATGTCGCCGGGGTGGAGCGGGTCGCACCGGAGGGACGGGACCTGGTGGTGCATTGCGAGGACCGCCCGAACGTGGTCGCCGACGTGGTGGCGGGCATCGTCGCGGCCGGCGGAGAGATCGCGGACCTCGCGGTGCGCCGGCCGAGCCTCGCGGACGTGTATCTGGAGTTGACCGGGGAGGCGCTACGCGATGAAGATTAGTCGCTGGCTGCAGCGGCTGGACGCTTATTGGAAGAAGGACGTGGCGCTGTTCTTCGGGAAGCGGTTCGCGCTGGTCATCAAGATGGTCTACCCGATGGCGCTGATCGCGCCGGTGGCGGCGAGCGACATACCGGCGCAGTATGCAGCGGCGGTGGTGGGCATAGTCGCGATCATGGCCGGGACGTTCGGGGCCGGCGAGAGCCTGACGGCGGACCTGAACGACGGCATACTCCTGCGCATCGCCCTGACGCCCATCTCTCCGCGGCGCATAGTCTTCGAGATCCTGGCCGTCAACGCCGCCCTGGACTTCGTCCAACTCCTGCCGGCGCTGCTTTTGGTCTACGTCCTCAACCCGGCGCCGCTCGTTTGGGTGCTCGCCGCGACCGTCGCCGTTTTCGCGACGCTCCTCGCGGCGAACTGCATCGGCGTTTTCATAGCCAACTTCACCTCCTCGCCAGCGGACGTGCTCCTCTACGCGACGGCGATCCTGGTGCCCCTCATCTACCTCTCCGGCTTCTTCCGCAACCAAAACCCGACGGGCGTCCTGGCGACCGTGCGCGACCTCGTCCCCTTCGCCTACGCCAACGACGCCCTCAAGGCCGTCTTCGGCGAGGCCGCCCGCGCCACCCCGCTCGAAGTCCTGGTCTATCCAACCCTCATCGCTGCCCTCATGGCCCTCGGTGTCTGTCTGACGGCCCCGCGGCTCCTCTCGCCGCGCCTCTAGCACGGCATCCCGTCCAACCAATCTTGGTCTTGTTACGCAAGGTTGATCTTCCCTACGAACACGCGCGTCGAGTTCTTCGACGGCCAACCCGGCGGCCACGTGCGCTGCTACCCGAACGCGAGCCGCTAGAGCAGCGACTGCAGGCTCGCCGACTCCGCCCTCGCCCCCAGTCCCCGGCTCGCAACATAGCCTCGTTCTTCGTCGAGAGCGGCCGCCCCGACTCCGCGCGCGTCTAGGCCCACACCCGGGCGCCCGAGCATCCGGGGGGTACGCTGTGTTAGCATGCCGCGAGGGTTTTTGAGGAAGAGGAGGAGAAAATGGGGAACAGGCTAGGCCGGTACGCCGTCTGGATCGTCATCGCCGTCATAGGAGCCGTGTGCTGGGGGATGCTCGCCCTCGCCCGCGGCGAGACGATAAACGCCGGCTGGCTGCTCTTCGCGTCCCTGGCGTCCTACGCCATAGCGTACCGCTTCTACGCCCGCTTTATCCAGCGCAGGGTTCTGGAAGCGGATGACAGCAGGGCAACCCCGGCCGAGCGTTTGGACAACGGCCGGGACTACGTGCCGATGGACCGGAGGGTGCTCTTCGGGCACCATTTCGCGGCGATAGCCGGAGCGGGGCCGTTGGTAGGTCCGGTGCTGGCCGCGCAGATGGGATTCTTGCCGGGGACCATCTGGATCATCGTCGGGGTCATACTCGCCGGGGCCGTGCAGGACATGACCATCCTGTTCTTCTCGATGCGTCGGGACGGCAAGACTCTAGGCCAGATGGCCCGCGAGGAGATAGGCCCCGTCGGGGGAGCGGCGGCTCTCGTCGCGGTCCTCTCCATCATGATCATCCTGCTCGCCGTTCTGGCCCTGGTCGTGGTCAAGGCCCTGGCCGAGTCGCCCTGGGGCACCTTCTCCATCGCCATGACCCTCCCGATAGCCATTCTCATGGGTGTGTATATGCGCTTTATCCGGCCGGGGCGGGTGCTGGAGATTTCCGCCATAGGCGTCGCTCTGTTGGTGCTCGCGATCATCAGTGGCGGTTGGATCTCCGAGTCCGCCTACGCCGAGGCGTGGACGTTTAGCGGGACCCAACTCACCTGGGCGCTTATCATCTATGGCTTCCTGGCCTCGGTGTTGCCGGTATGGTTGCTGCTCGCCCCGCGGGACTACCTCTCCACGTTCATGAAGATCGGAACCATCGCGCTCCTGGCCATCACGATAGCCGTTACCCTGCCCGTGCTTCAGATGCCCCGTACTACGCCATTCGCCTTCAACGGTGAGGGTCCGGTCTTCGCCGGGTCGCTCTTCCCGTTCGTGTTCATCATCATCGCCTGCGGGGCGCTCTCCGGCTTCCACTCGCTCATCGCCTCCGGTACGACTCCGAAGCTCATCCAAAAAGAGTCGCAGGTGCGCATGATCGGCTACGGCGCGATGCTCACGGAGTCGTTCGTGGCGGTCATGGCCATAATCACCGCCTGCGTCCTGGACCCCGGCCTCTACTTCGCCGTAAACGCTCCGGCGGGCGTCGTCGGCGACACCGTGCAGTCGGCCTCCTCCGCCGTCGCCGGGCTCGGCTTCTCCGTCTCTCCGGAGATACTGGCCCAAACCGCCAGCAACGTCGGTGAGGAGAGCGTGCTTGCCCGGACCGGCGGGGCTCCGACGTTCGCGCTCGGGATGTCCCAGATCTTCTCCGCCCTCTTCGGCGGCGTGGCGATGCAGGCTTTCTGGTACCACTTCGCCATCATGTTCGAGGCGCTGTTCATCCTCACCACCGTGGACGCCGGAACGAGGGTCGGGCGGTTTATGATCCAGGACCTCGCCGGCAACGTCTGGCGGCCGGCCGGGCGCACCTCCTGGTTGCCCGGCGTCGTCGTGGCCAGCGCCCTCATAGTCGGCGCCTGGGGCTACTTTCTCTACGTCGGCGTTACCGATCCATTGGGCGGCATCAACCAGCTCTTCCCGCTCTTCGGCATCGCCAACCAGCTCCTGGCGGCCGTCGCGCTCACCGTGGGCACGACCATCCTGCTCAAGATGGGCAAGTTGAAGTACGTCTGGGTGACGCTCCTGCCGCTGGCCTGGGACGCCGCCGTGACCCTCACGGCGAGCTACCAGAAGATATTCTCCGCGGACCCCAAGATCGGCTTCTTCGCCCAACGCAACGCGTTCCAGGACGCGCTGAACAACGGCGAGGTCCTGGCCCCGGCAACGTCGGCCGCGGAGATGCAGAAGGTAATTACGAACTCGACGGTGGACGGCATCCTCTCCATCCTGTTCGCGGCCTTGATCATCATCATCATCGCGGACGCCGCGCGGGTCTGGTTCGGCATCCTGCACGGCGCGAAGGAACCCGTTATGACCGAGGCGCCCTGGCAGGAGTCGAAGCTCGACGTGGACGGCCGCGAGCTCGTGGGAGTGGGCTCGAACCGCAATGAATAAGGCGCTGCGTCCGGTCCGGTCCGCCTGGGGGTACCTCAAGGAGATCTCCGGCGAGAACGCCTACGACCGCTACCTGGCGGCCCACAAGAGGACCCACCCGGGCAGGCCCGCTATGAACCGCGGCGAGTTCTACCGCTGGCGCCAGGACGAGAAGTACAACAACCCCGGCAGCCGCTGTCCGTGATAGGGCCTTGCGAGCCGGTTCGGCCCGCAAGCAGCTTTCAGCCACCAGCGGTCGGCTTCTTGCCGGCTGGCCGCTCTCGGGGTGGCGGACTACTCGGGCATGTGCCGAGTCCACCGTCCCGCACAGATTACCGAGCGTCCAGCAGTACCTGGAGATGGAGTAGGCGCCACGATACGCCAAGAGTACGTGGGCGGCATGATCTACGCACATGCCGGAGCTACCAGGGAACACAACCTGAGCGCCGCCAACGTCTTCGCCAGGCTCTGGATCGCCGCATACGAAAGTCCCTGTCGTGTCATCAAAATGACATGAAGCTGCGCGGCCGACGACGTTTTTACTACTCCGACGTGATGGTGGCCTGCGAGCCCGTAGGCGAAAGCTGAGTCTATGAAGACTCCCCCCTGCCTCATGATCGTCGCCCAGGACGAGCGCCGTGTCGAGCGGCACTGGCGCGACGAACGTGGCGCGTGGCGGCACGGTGAGGCCACGGGCGAGTGCGTCATGCCCGTCCCGCACCCCGGCCCGACCGAGCTAACGCTGGCCGAGATCTACGAGGTCCTGTAGCGCCGCGGCATCCACCGGAGACCGATCCGAACCGGCGGACCCCCGTCGTCACGCGCGCACGCCGGAGCCGATCAAGCCGTCCTTCCGGAGCCCGTAAGGGATGCCTGGCGGTACGCCGCTGCGCGGGTCGGGGACGACGTCGCGGCCTCCACGCCGAAGACCTCCCTAAGGCAGCCCGGAGACGCGTTAGTTGGGGGCGAAGCTCCCTAGCGGCGGCGTCCAGGGCAGACCCAGGGAGGGCAGGGGCTCGGCGTCCGCCAGCCGCCGCCTCGCCTCCAGGACGAGCCGGCAGAACTCATCGAACTCTTCGGGGGAGAACCACAGGGTGACGCTCCCGTGGGACAGCGAGATCTGGCCCATCGAACAACGCGCCACCCGCCCGTAAGGGCATCGGGCCAGCTCCCCGCACCGGACCCGACCCTCCGCGGCGCTGCTCACCAGCCCGATAAGGTCCACGAACTCGCCCTGCGTCATCCTGACGCCCAGAGTCTGCCAGCAGAGGTGGATGGTCCCGTCCGTGTCCCGGGTCACCCGACTGCGCGAGCTGTGGGCCGCAAGCACGGTGGCGCGGAGCCCAGAGTCCATTTTCTTTCCCCTACCCGTCGTCCGTCAGCCCGATGACATCGGGAATCATTTGCAACGGCTAGGAAGATCATACCCTATGCTGCGCCACGGGTTCAAGTGGGAGTGCAGGCTCGGGGAGGCTCGCGCGCTTCTAGCGCTTGCCCAGCTCGCCGTCTAGTAGCAGCAGGGCTGCGCTGTCGTCGCCGGCCATCCTGAGCCTCCCGACGATCTCGGTCGCCATTTGCTCCTCCTGGACCTGCTCCCCGACGAACCAGTTGAGCATGACCTGCGCCGGGTAGTCGTTCTCCTGCACGGCCAGCTCGTAAAGCCTGTGGATGTGGGAGGTTATCTCCTTCTCGTGCTCCAGCGCCTGCTCGAAGGTGTCGAGCGGGGACCGGAAGGCGTAAGGGGGCGCTTCTATGGCCCGAAGCTGCACGTGCTCGCCACGGTGCAGGAGAAAGTCGAAGAACTTCATGGCGTGCCCGCGCTCTTCGTCGCTCTGCTCGCGCATCCAGTAGGCAAAGCCCGAAAGGTTGGCGGCCTCGAACGAGCCCGCCATCGAGAGGTACAGGTAGGCGGAGTAGAGCTCGTGCTTGATCTGCTCGTTCATTGCTTCCCTGACCGCGTCCTTCATGGGCGTCTGCGTGCTCTCGCTCATGCCGCTCCCTCTCTTATTGATACATGATTAACTTATAAT
>JADDPV010000239.1 GCA_016781705.1 Rubrobacter sp. | reverse complement strand
CCGATGAACCTTATCGGCAACGAACTGGGTGGCCGGATCAGCGGGTGCATCCGCTTCGATCAAGGGAGGATTTTGATCCTCGATGTCGCGGCGAGATACCTGACCGCGCCTTGCGGGTCCTCGTCGATCGTGACCCTGACGGTACCGCTCGGGCTCCCGTAGCCGGTCATCGCCCCGTCAGGGTTGAACTCCAGCGTGCGTGTCGGCCCGGAGACGGAGGCATCGGGGGACAAGTAGTAGCCGCCGCCCGCGTCGTCCTGTATAGGTGCCCCCGACTTGTTCTTCTGAACCATCACCTCCACGTTGGCCGGGAAGGTGCGCGGGATGACCTCCGACGGCGGAACCAGGGGGTTCTCCGGGTACGGGGCGGCGAGCCTGACGAGGTAGTAGTCCGGCCCGGCGTCCTCGTCCTGCTTTTCGGGGATAAGCACGACGCGCCAATCGGTGAGCTGGTTGGTGGCGCTGGAATGGGCGAGCCTCATGTCGGCCTTCAGCTGGTTGGCCGCGGCGTCCACCCGGCGGCGCTCCAGGATACCGAGCCAGATGATGACCGCGATGGTGATGAGGATCCCCAATATGGCGATAACAACGAGCATCTCGGTCAACGTGAACCCCCGCTCGTCCCTCCCGACACCCGCGAGCCTCTGCCGCAAAGCCATCATCAACGCTGACCTCCTCACTCGAAGAACCTTTGTGATTCCGAGCATACGAGGAGGCCGTTAACCGGCCGTTAGCAGAGCTACCTAAAGGGTACTTATTTTTGGTGATGCCCCCCCACACTGGGGGAAGATTTGCCGCTCGTGGCGCGCGGTTTGCTCCTGAGAGTGGCCCCGGACGCGCTGGTAGACTTCTTCGGGACGTCGGAGCGAAGTACTAACCGTTGTCCGAGACCAGGCGGAGAGAACGGCGGAGGGAATCTCCTCCGCCCAAGCGAGGGCTTTGGCCGCATCTTCGACGGTTGTGTGACCACTCGGGCCACCGACTTCGGCCGGGTAGCGGCTAGGATATAGTAGTTGTTGAGGTGGGTTAGCGCGTCGTATCAAGGTCGCATACATGGGTTATAGCCCGGCGAAAAATCTAGGGCAGCACATATATGGTGGGCATGTCTTCACCGCTGGCAACGAGAGGCGATGGTGTGAGCGAGAGCTCCGGCATCCTCGCGTTTGGTGAGCATCTTCGCCGCTTGAAGGTCGCCATCGGCGAAGCTCCTACAGTTCAGGGGATCTCAACCGTGGCGTTCATAGAGGACGGCCCATACCTCTCTGCTTGCCGAAGGGACAAGCTGTTCCTACTCCTGGTGTTCTCGTACTCTTCGAGACCATAGACGAGAATATCCGCTGCGATGAGACCATCACGGATCGGCGGTGTCAGAGCTCGACGCGCTCTTCGAAGGTCGCAACACTGTCCTTGACGATGATGGGGTCTATGTCGCTCCACTCGTGGCTCTTCCCACGGGCGAGGGGCCGAAGAGGATGATCTTCTCCGGCCCGTACCCGTCCCGGATGCGACCGATGAGCCAGGCGAGGTCGGCCTCTCGAGGTCTCACGCGGTCGGCATGCTCGTGGCGCTTACTTGCGCTCGATGAACTCGATGCGGTAGCCATCGGGGTCCTTGACGAAGAAGATGCGGGTGCCGCTGCTCATCGCGTGCGGCTTGCTCTCGAAGTCCACGCCGCCGGCCTCCTCCAGCTTCGCGGCCAACGCGTCGAGGTCCTCGACGGCGAAGGCAACGTGACTGTAGCCGGAACCGAGCTCGTAAGGCTCCTCCTGGTCATGGTTGAGGGTAAGCTCGAGCCGAGGCTCCGGGTCGCCGGGGACGGCGAGAAACGCGTTGGTCGCGTCGTCACCGATGGGGACCGTGCGGGCGAGCTCGAGGCCGAGCTTGTTGGTGTAGAAATCGAGGCTCCGGTCGAGGTCCAGAACCCGGTAGCAGGTGTGGACGTATTGCATTGGTCGCTCCTTTGCCGCTCCTCGCTGCCAGCCGTCGGCCGTCAGCTTATTGCTCTGACTGGGCTCTTTATTTTAGCAACCGGCATCTCAGGCGCGCCGGGACGGCGGTGGGTTCGGCCGTCGTGAAGCTCCCGACCCGCGAGTGTTCCCCACCGCTCGCGAGCCAGCCACCGATGCCTGATGGCTAATAGCTGATAGTCCATGGCCGGAAGCGGTATGCTTCCGGCCATGGAAAACGTCACGCGGGGGCTACCCGAGGGGCCGGCGCGGCGGGCGGCCAGGATCGCGCAGGTCGGCGCCCGTTACGGGTTCGGGTACGTGTTCGGGCGCGGGCTCCTCCTGGGACGCCGGGCGCGGGATGCGGGCAGGATCGGCGCGCGGGTGCGCCTCGCCCTGGAGGAGCTGGGACCGACCTTCGTCGAGCTGGGGCGCTTCCTCTCCGCGAGGGGCGACCTCCTGCCGCCGGACGTGACCGCGGAGCTTGGGCGCGCCTCCGCCCCGGTCCCGCCGCTGTCCTTCCGGGAGGCGCGCGCGCTCCTCGAAAACGAGCTCGGCAACTCCCTGGAGCGGCTCTTTTTGAACTTCGAGGAACAGCCGGTCAGGGTGGGAAGCCTGACGCAGTCGCACCGCGCGACCCTGCCGGGCGGGCGGGCGGCACTCGTGGTAATGAGCCGCCCCGGCGTGCGCCGCGACCTGCTCGCCATGCGCCCCGTGGCGGACGTGGTGCGCCGGCGGACCACCAGCCGCGACGGGGAGGGGCTGCCGCTCGACCCGGCAGCGGCGGTCGGGGAGTTTACCCGACACGTCGCGCACAGGCGAGACATGTTCTTCGCGGCCCAGACGGTTCGTCGGCTGCGCGACCTTCGAGGCGGCGGCTTCCCTCTGCGGGTGCCGGAGGTCTACCGGCGCTACTCGACCGCCCGCTGCGCGACCTTCGAGGCGCCGGAGGGGGCGACGCCCCTGGACGGCGAGGGGCTGCGGGAGGCGTCCAGGGCGCTGGTGCGACTGGCGGTGCTGGAGGGCATGTTCTTCGCGGACGTGGCGGCGGAGCGGTTCGTGGTCCGCGGCGGGGAGGTCTGGCTTGCGGACCCCACGGAGGCTTTCGCGCTCGACCCGGAGCGGCTGCGGGGGTTGGCGGAGGTCCTGGCGGCAGTGAGGCGGGGAGACGTGGAGGGCGTGGCGCACGCCCTCCCCCTGCTCGGGTGCCGGGTGCCACATGATACCCGCGTGCTGGGACGCGAGCTGCGCGACGCTTTAGGCTCGCTGGGCGGTCCCCTGTGGAGGGAGCATGCGCTCCGGGAGTTACGCGCCCGCGGCCTCGAAGCCATCAGGCGCGGGGGCGCCGCGCTGCCCGCGGAGGTCGCACAGCTCTTCGCCTCTCTCGTTGCGGCCGAGGAGCTCGCGCAAAGGCTCGCCGGGAGACTTGATGTGGGAATGGCTCCGGGGGAAGCGTGGGGGGCGACGGAGGTCGCGGCAGGCGCGGCCGAGGAACTCGTCTCGCGGTTCCGGGACCCGAGGTACGTGGCGGAGCGGACCGCCAGGAGGCTCGTTCAGCCTGATGCGTATGCGGAGTATCCGCGCCAGATCCACACCATACTAGAGGAGCTCAAGGACGGCGAGGTCGAGGTCGTCTTCAAGCACCGGGGGATAGACGACCTGATCTCACGAGTGGACATCCTCGCCAACCGCCTGGTCTTCGCCCTCCTCATAGCCGCCCTGATAGTGGGCTCTTCCCTCCTGGGCATCTTCGGCGATAGCGGCTTCCGCCTCCTGGGGGTGAGCGTCTTCGGCCTGGTCGGATTCGTCATCGCCGCCCTCCTCGGCCTGCTACTACTGGTCGGCATCGTCCGCTCGGGACGTTTGTAGCTGGTCACCCAGTCAGCGTCTGGGCTAGGGCCTGTCTGACGGATCGGGCCGTCCGTGGTTGAAGGGATAGCAACGGACGGTATCGACGGCCTTCGAAACCTGAGCCGTGCATATCCTTGGCTATGGCTTGTCTTGCCCGAGCCCGGCCTCGCGGGCGCGGATGATGGCTTGGACGCGGTCAGCGACCTGCAGCTTGGTGAAGATGTTGGAGACGTGATTACCCACCGTCTTCTCGCTGATGACCAGCTTTTGGGCGATCTCGCGGTTGCGCGATCCCTGCGCGATGAGGCGCAGCACCTCCAGCTCCCTGGGGGTAAGCTCATCGAACAGCGGCGAGGGTTTCTCTCGAGATACCGGGACGGGCATCGGGGACGGTTGCGTAAATTGTTCGAGCACTCGCCGGGCGATCGGCGCGCCGAGCAGTGCCTCGCCCTGCGCCACTGCCCGGATCGCCCGCAGGAGCATTCCCCGGTCGGCATCCTTGAGTATGTAACCACAAGCTCCCGCCTTCAGGGCCGCGAGCACCGACTCGTCCTCCTCGAACATGGTCACCATGATGACGCCGATATGCGGGTTGCGCCCTACGATGGCTCGCGTTGCCTCGATGCCGTCCATCCCAGGCATCTTCAGGTCCATGAGCACAACGTCGGCGAGCAACTCCTCGGCGAGATGCACCGCCTCCTCGCCCGTGGCGGCCTCCCCGACGAGCTCGACGTCGTCGGCTCGCTCCAGCAAGCTCGCCACGCCCTCACGGAACAGCTTGTGGTCGTCGGCCAGGAGGACCCGGGTCTGCTCGCCTGTCGCTCCCCCTTGCGTGCTCACCCGCTTACCTCCGGAAGTGGAATGCGCGCCTCCACCTCGGTGCCGATGCCGGGGCATCCGGTGAGCCGCAGCGTACCGCCGAGTAGCTCCACCCGCTCGCGCATGCTGCCGATACCCGTCCCCTTCCGGTCGATGCGGCCGTTGGCTTCGAAGCCTACACCCTCGTCCCGTACCTCGAGTAGGAGCCACCCGTCGCGCCGCCCGAGCCGCACCTCGACCCGCGAGGCGTGGGCATGCTTCCCCACGTTGAGAAGCGCCTCCTGCACGACGCGCAAGAGGGCCGCCTCCGCCGCGGCGGGGATAGAGAGGTTCTCCTCAGCCTCGAAACCCACCTCGATGCCGGTTTCCCGACCGAAACGCTCGCAGTGCTGCTTAACGGCGGACACGAGCCCGAGCTGGTCAAGGACCGGCGGGCGCAGGTTATACACCAGGCGCCGGACGTCAGCGGTGGTCTGCCCGACCAGCTCGTAGAGCCGTTCGAGGTCGCTGGTCAGCGGATCTTTAGTCTCCTGCGCCGCGTCCAGGCAGGCCTCCAGGCGGAGCCGCATGCTCGCCAGGACCGGCCCGAGCCCGTCGTGCAGATCCCGCTGGATGCGGCGGCGTTCCTCCTCTTGCGCCGCCACCAGGCGCTTGCGTGACTGCCGCAGTTCCTCCAGGCTGGAGCGGAGTGCGACCGTGAGCCGGACCGCGTGGGCGGCCGCACCCGCCTGGGTTGCGAGATCCCGCAGCAGTCGTCGATCGGCCGGTGAGAACGTTTCGCCGGGGCTCCGAGGTGCCATGCACAGGGCGCCAACGAGCTCACCCCGGTGGGTCAGTGGCAAGACGAGCGCCACCCCGCACTCATCGAGTACCGCTCCGTATTCCCCCGACGGAGCAAGCTCCGCCGGATGCAGCCCGTCAGGGGCGCGGCGCAGGCTCTCTACGGCACCCGTATCCTGCACGGTCGTCCTCGCCGGGGCGTCGCTGTGGGCCGCACCGAGGCGCAGCGCCTCCCCGTCAGCGAGCCAGATCGCGACGTGCGGCAGCCGTAGGGTCCGTGCGATGTTCTCTACGATCGTGGGTAGCACCGCCTCGGGCGCGAGCGTCCCCTCCAGACGCCTCCCCAGCCGCGAGAGCACCTTGTATGGTTCGTCTCGCTCGCCGTACATCAGGCGGTTGACGCCGCGCTGCAAGCGGTCGCGTAGCGGTGCGAACAGGATCGCGACAAGGCCGGTGGCAACGAGCGAGATGAACAGGTTGCCGCCCGTCTGGAACAAAGCGCCGAGGTAACCTACGACGAGGACGTAGATGCCGACGACGCTTACGGTCAGGGCGCCGTATACGAGGGTGCGGTTGATGATCGGGTCGATGTCCCAGAGCCGGTAGCGTAAGATAGCAATACCGATTGATAGTGGGATGGGCGTGAACAGTAGCGCCACCCACGTCCCCTCGAGGAGCCAGAAGCGCAAGTCCGGCTCGTTGAGTTGTGGGAACACGACGGTGGAAAGACCCACTATGAGAATCGTCGAGACGCCGAGGGCGAAGCCGAAGAGGACCCACTTGGTCTGCTGGCGCTGCGTGGCGTTGGCGACTCGCTTGTAGCGGTAGACCTGCACACCTAGCGTGCTGCCCCAAACCAGTAGCAACTCGGCGACGAAGAGCGGCGGCGGCCAGGTATAGATCACATCCCAAAAAACGGCCTGGACCAACCACAAAAGGACGACCACCCAGCTCCAGCGCGGCACGAACCGCCCGTCCGGAAACGTCACGAGGAACAGGCCCAACGCCGGGAAGAGCAGCCACGCCGGTGGATTAATGCGCGACGCTATATCGGGGTAAGCCCAGACGAAGGCATCAGCGAACACGCTCGAAGGGCCGATCAGGCCAAAGCCGACCAGAAGGATCGAGACGAACGCCCCGTACCAGTCACCGGATCTGCGCCAGAAAATGAGGGCCCCAAGGATAAAGAACGCGAGCGACGCCACGGCGTGGATGGTGAGCGTATAGACGGCATACGCGTCGATGGTAGCCCCCAGCCGCTCCAGCGCCTGGACCTTGTCCGGGTTCAACTGAGGAAAGTTGCACGTCGCCCCCGAAGGATCCGTGCAGATGGTGTTGAGCTGGGCCCAGTACGCCGGGATGCTGGCGATGAACAAGACGAGGCTCACGAGGGCAACGACCACCCAAGCCGCCCGCGCGACGCGGAGCCACCTACCGCGCGGGCTCGTCGTCCTCGAGAGCATGTTCTGGATCATGGCCTCGCCTTCGTAGCGCTGGGCAGATCCCCGAACCTGTAGGAAGCGGGGATCTGCGCTCAAGACGATTTTAAACTCAGGAGACGCGTTCCGCCCCCGCGAT
>JADDPV010000080.1 GCA_016781705.1 Rubrobacter sp. | reverse complement strand
AGATACGGCGGTTTTGAAAGGCTCACTTAGGGCGTGCCGAGACGGCCCGGGGGCCAGAAGCGAAGGGTGACCTCTCCTACGAGGTTGGCGTTCGGGACGGGGCCGAAGAAGCGGGAGTCGTAGGAGTCGTTGCGGTTGTCGCCCATGACGAAGACGCTGTCTTCGGGGACGACGATGGGGCCGAACGAGTTGGCGCCGGCGGGTCGTTCCCTTTTCTTGGGGGGGTCTCCGGGGCGGTCTTTCTTGTATGGCTCGTATGGGGGGGCGCCGTTGACGAGCAGCACGCCGTGCTCTACGCGGACCTCGTCGCCGGGCAGGCCGACGACGCGTTTGACGAGCCTTTCGTCTTTTCGGGGGTCCACGCTCTCGAAGACGGCGAGGTCGCCGCGTTCGGGGGGCGAGAAGTCGTAGGCGAGCTTGTTGGTGAGGACGTGGTCGTGGGGCTGGAGGGTGGGGGCCATGCTGCGCGAGGGGACGCGCATCGGCTCGGCGACGAAGGGCCGTGCGAACCCGAAGACCAGGTCGAAGGCGACGACGAACAATAGCAGGACCTGCAAAGGGCTCCTCCAGGGGCCGCCCCGAGTGCCTCCCACCTCCCGGACCCGCGAGTAGGCGGCGTTCGCCGCGCGGCGGGTCGCGCGGTCCTCTTTGGGCGTGGTCGTCGAGAAGCGTCCGTAGAAGCCCTCGCGGTCCTCGCGGGAGTAGGTCGCCGGAGAGGCGCCGCAGGAGACCTTGCGGCGCGCGGTGACCGACGGCGGCGATGAGGAGCTCGTCGTCCAGAAGCGTTCGCGCAAGCTGTGGAGTCTTTTTAGAGCCACGGCGACAGAGGATAACGCACGTTCGGGAAGGCGTCGTGTGAAGTGGCGCACCTGGCGTTGTAACATGGAAGCATGGCGTACAACAAGGCGAAGCTGGTTGGGTTCAACCACGTGGCCGTCGAGGTCGGGGACGTGGAGGAGGCGCTGGAGTTCTACGGGCGCATCTTCGGGTTCGAGCTGCGCGGGCGCGGGCGGGGGATGGCCTTCGTAGACGCCGGCGACCAGTTCCTCGCCATCTCGGAGGGGCGTACTCAGCCGCCCGACGAGCACCGGCACGTGGGCGTCGTGGTGGACGACAAGCGGGCCGTGAGGCGGGCTCTGAGGGAGGCGGGGGTGGAGTTGCTGCCGGGACGAGGGCTAGACTTCCGCGACCCCTGGGGCAACCGCTGGCAAGTCGTCGAGTACGGTGAGGTGCAGTTCTCGAAGGCGCCGGGAGTTTTGGAGGGCATGGGCCTCAGGGGTCTCAAGAAGACGGAGGACGCGCTGGAGCAGTTGCGGAGGAAGGGCCTAGCGCCGCAATAGACCGAAGAAGGGGGAGAGACGGCGTGCCGGACACCACGAGCGAGGCCGGCGGGCACGCGGAGAGGCGGTTGCGGGAGGAGAGGATCGCGTGGCTGACTACGGTGCGCGCCGACGGCCAGCCGCAATCGGTGCCCGTGTGGTTCTTGTGGGATGGGGAGGGGGCCTGATCTACTCCCGGCCCGACCGCCAGAAGCTGCGCAACATCGGGCGCAACCCGCGCGTCGGTTTCAACCCCAACTCCAACGACCGCGGCGGCGCCGTGGTGCGCGCCGAGGGTGGGGCCGAGATCGTCGAGGATGCCCCACCCGCGACCGAAATCCCCGAATACCTGGAGAAGTACCGCGACGCCATCGCCCGCATCGGCTACGACGAGGAGGGCTTCGCGCGGGTCTACTCCCGGCGATACGGGTCAAGCCGGCGCGCTGACAGGTCTGGTAGGCCGGCGCCCTACGACCACTGCGTCTGCGGCTTCACCTGCTCTTCCCCGTCCACTTCGAGGTCCACCTTCTCGTTGAAGAAGCAGAGGTGGTCTTTGATCTTGTCGGCCGCCGGGATCGGGTCCGGGTAGTACCAGACGATGTCCTCGGCGAGCTTGCCGCCGGCCTGCACCGACTTGTACGATGACACACCCTTGTACGGGCAGCGGGTCTCCT
The DNA here is from genome assembly GCA_016781705.1 of Rubrobacter sp. Lineage (GTDB taxonomy): Bacteria > Actinomycetota > Rubrobacteria > Rubrobacterales > Rubrobacteraceae > Rubrobacter_F. The sequence goes on along the minus strand of JADDPV010000080.1, from coordinate 4,988 downwards.
TCTCGCTCGGGACCAGCAGATCCGCCCGAACGTCCTCCGGCGGGACGTAATAGCGCACCGGCAACCCGGTCTCGAACAGGAGCTTAGGCCGGCTCGTCTCGGCGACGAGCTCGCCGTTCACGGTGACCTTGACGTGGCGCGAGCTCTCCAGCACGTCCACCCGGTGGTAGGGGTCCCGGGGATGGGCGAACACCTCCTCGTCCTCTTCATACCACGCGTCCATCTTGTTCCAGTAGAGGGCGGCGTAGCCCTTGAGAGGCTCGAAGAAGCCCTCCGGGTTCGGGTAGCTCCAGACGGCGTTCTCGGCGACGCGGTCGCCCGCGCGCACAGAGCGGTAGGAGGCGTCGCCCTTGAACGGGCAGTGGGTCGTGTGGTCGGTCCATTCGAGGAGGTCGTGGCGCAGGTCCTCTTCGGGGAAGTAGTAGATGGGCAGCAGCCCCGTCTCGTGCAACAGCTTCGCGCGGCGGCTGTCCACGACGGTCTCGCCGCCGAAGACGGCCCGCACCCGCTTGGGGGAGTCCTCGAGGTACAGGGTGTGGGCCTTTAGCACCCCGGTGTTGAAGTTGAAGTCGCCCCCCTCCTTGCCGAACGGTCCGGTCCCGATCGTCAGCGTCATCTCGCTCCTCCTTCTCGGTCGGTTGACGCTACCGCGCACGGTATACCATCCACGGAGCGGCGCGGCGTCACCGAGCCGAGGTCGTGCCGTTTGCACCTTGCGCTCCGAGGGGGTAGTGTTCGTCGCAGACGTTAGAGAAGGGAGACGGGGCATGGCTACGAGGATACCCGACGGCTCGGCGGAGCTGCACCAGTTCAACCTCGACCTCCACCCGAACGAGGCTTCTGGGCTGCTCGCCATCGAGAACGAAGCGTTGCTGGGCGAGCACGGGTGGGACCGCGCGTTCTGGGTCGTGATGGACGAGGGGATGGTCCAGGACTGCGTGGCGCTCGTCGGCCACCGCGCCGACGCGGAGGATGCGGACCTCGGGGACGGCTGGGAGATAGAGCGGCTGCACGCCGTGCCCGTGGGCGACACCAAGACCACGGAGGACTGCGAGGCACTCGCCCGCCACGGTGGGTACGTGTACGTCGTCGGGAGCCACTTCGGGAGCAAGCGGGGGCCGCTGGAGCCTAAGCGGGGCTTCATCGCGCGCTTCCGGGAGGACGAGATGGTGCACGCCACCGACGAGCCAGCGGCGGAGATAGTGGTCACCAGGCCCGCGTTCGTGATGCACCGCCTCATAAACGACGCCTTCAGAGAGCACGGCGTGGACCTCATCCCCCTCGCGCCCGGTATCCACAAGGCGTTCATCTCCGAGACCGTGAAACTCGGCAAAAAGAAGAAGAAGCGGTGGGCCGGTCTCGTGCGCGAGGGCGACTACCCGATGAACGTAGAGGGCGCGACCTTCCGCCCCGACAACGGGAACATGCTGATCGGCCTGCGCTTCCCCACCGCCGCCGACGGCAGGCCGATACTCGTCGAGGTCTCCGGCATAGACCGCCTCTTCGAGCCCGGCAGCTCCACGCCGAGGGTCGAGGGCTTCTGGACCTTGAACGCCGTGGGCCGGGGAGGCGAGATCGCCGGCGTCAGGGACCTCACGTTCGTCGGCGACGAGCTGCACGCCCAGACCGGCGACCTCGACTCCGCCGGCAAGGGCAGCCGCCTCCTCGACGAGTACCCCGGCGGGCGCGGCACCGTCTCGACCCACTGGCGCATCAGAATGCCCGAGGGCCGGAGCAGCGGCGAGCTAGAGGCCGAGCCGGTGCGCGAGTTCCCCGGCCACCCGCGCGTCGAGGGCCTCGCCGGCACGGGCGACGGACGCTTCTTCTACGTCGTGGACGAGGACGAGGGAGTCCACCTCAGGCTCACGCGCTTCTTGAAGGGTTGAGCTTACAGCCGCTGCCTCCTAGCAGCAAAGAAGGCAACATCGTTTGCGATGTGCGGTGCCCTATAGGTTTCCACCTCTTCGGTACTGCACGCCCTTCGAAATTCCTCTCTGGTGAGGTCAAGCCAATCGACCGAACGCCGCCTGTGTTGGTAGAGGACCAACCAGCCAAGAGGCCGAACGCTACTCCAGATTTCCTTAACCTCGGTCTTCTTCACGTGCTCAGGTCCTGCCCTTTGTGGCTCTATGCCGTTGTCCGGATCGAGCAGCACTACCTTTTTCTCACGGTGGTCCTTGAGCAACTTGCTTACGTTTTGTATGTAGGCTTCTCTTCGTTTGTGGTCAAAGGGCTGGTCGATTACTTCAACCTCGAGCTTCGACTTTGCGTCTTGGCCTAGCTTTTCGACGAGCTTCACGTTACGAAAGTGCGACCATACCTCGTCAGCGATGTCCACGTCGCCTCTGTCCGTTTTGAGCGTTGGTTTCGCGTCCTCTCGGAGAAACGCTATTTGGACAATACGTCGTATACCTTCGCGTCGCGCAAGATGCACCAGCATGCCCCACTTTATGAGGTCCCGGTGGTCCCCATACCATGTATCTCTCATGGCCGACTACAGCGACGCTGCGTCCTCGAGGATCTCGTCGGCGTGCGTTTCGGGAGACACGTCCGGATAGACTTTGGCGATCTTGCCGCCGGGGTCGAGCAAAAAGGTGACGCGGTTCGCCTTCTCCCGGTTTTCGCGCAGCACCCCCAGCGCCTCCGCCGCGCGGCCTCCTTCGTCGGTGAGGAGCGGGAAGTTGAGGCCGTACTTCTCGCGGAATCGGCGGTGCGACTCGGGGGAGTCGAGCGAGACGCCGTAGACGCGGACGTTCGCCCGCTCGTAGTCGTCCATCCGGTCGCGGAAGGCACAGGCCTCCTTGGTGCAGCCCGGGGTATCGTCCTTGGGGTAGAAGTAGAGGACCGTTTTCTGCCCTGTGAGGTCTTCCGCCGGGAGCCTCTCGCCGCTCTCGGTTACGAACTCTACGTCGGGTAGCTGCTGGCCCTGATGCGGCATTGTTGCCATGAGGCTCCTTCCGTGTGCGGGTTGCGCTAAGAGCCGTAAGTCTACCCGTTTGGCATCCACGGGTGGAGCGCAGCATATTCGCCGATGCTCGACGGAGATGTTGGCGATGCGCGGCCGGGGTACCCTCGCACCCGATGGCTCCATCCGTGACTCGAAGCGGCTCCTTTCAGGGTAGCCCGGAATCCCGCCGAAGACGCGATAGCGCGCATCTGGTTCAGCCTTTGACACCCGCGGTGACGACGGCTTCACCGCTCATCTCGACCGGCCCGTCGGGGAACAGCTCGCCTATCGTCGCGATAGCATCCTCGCGGACGGCCTGGAGCTGCCCTTCGTCGAGGGAGCCGAGGGCCGGGACGAGCGGGGCCATCATCGCCGTCACGCCGTACCAGTAAGACCCGGCGTCCTTCGCCTCGACGACGGGCGTCTCGAAGGCGGTCGCCTCGACGGCGGCGAAACCGGCGGCCGTTAGCGTGGAGGCGAGCCTGTCGGGGGTGGGGAGGGCGAAGAGGCCGGGGGTGCCGGGCTCTTCGGGCGGCAGGTCGGTGTGGCGGCGCACGATCTCCAGCGGCAGAGCGAAGTGGGGGTTGCGCTCGGGCGGTCCCCAGGTGCTGACCACGACGCGCCCGCCGGGCCTGATGGCGGCGCGCACGGCCCGCAGCGCCGCGACCGGATCGGGCATGAACATCAGGCCCAGGCGGCAGGTGGCGGCGTCGAAGCTGCTTTCGGGCACGCCCAGGTCCAGCTCGCTCGGGATCTCGCGGAACTCGGCGTTGCGGACGTTGTGCTGCTCGGCCCATGCTCGCGCGGCCTCGACCATCTCGGGCGAGAGGTCGAGGCCGAGGACGCTGCCTCCGGGGCCGACCCGCTCGGCGATGGCGAAGGCGGGGTCGCCGACGCCGCAGGCGAGGTCGAGGAAGCGGTCGCCGGAGCGTATCCGCGCCATCGCGAGCATGTTCTCGGTGATGGCGCTCGTGGGGGCGCTCATCTTCGCGCGGTGGCGCTGCCAGCCGCCCGCGACGGTGCTTCACCCGGCGCGCTGCCTCGCGCGGACGGCCCGCGCGAGGGCTTCCCCGTCTGTCATGTGCCCTCCTCCTCTCGGCGCTTACGAACGTCCCGGCCAGGCTAGTTTACACGCCGTCTTCCCACGCCCCTCGCGCCACGCGCCCGGTTGCGAGAGTATGGGGGCATCGAAAAAGAGAGGAGAGGTTCATGGGAAGGAAGCTGCTGGCTCTGCTCGTTCTGACCGGGATCTTGACCGCCCTCGTGGCCGGCGCCGCGCTGGCTCAGGAGAGCGGCGGCGCGGCCACCGCGGAGTTGCGGGACGGTGAGGGGAACACCGTCGGGACGGCGGAGTTCGTCGAAGGCCCGGGCGGCGTCGTCGTCACCGTCAGCATTACCGGGGGCATCGAACCCGGGGAGCACGGGATACACATCCACGAGAAGGGGGACCTGAGCGATCCGAGCTTCAAGTCCGCGGGGGGGCACTTCAACCCGACCGACGCCGAGCACGGCTTCGACAACCCCAACGGGCCGCACGCGGGGGACTTGGAGAACATAACGGTGACCGAGGACGGGACCGCCTACTACCAGACCGTCAACGACCGGATCACGCTCTCGGCCGGCCCGAACTCCATCCTTGACGGGGACGGCAGCGCCCTGATCGTCCACGCCATGCCCGACGACTACACGACCGACGACGGGCCGGACGGCCCCGGGATGTCCGGCGACAGGATCGCGGCGGGCGAGATCGAGGCCGCCGAAGCCGGCGAACTCGTCGCAACGGGCGGCCCGAGCCCCCTCCTGCTGCTCGCGGCGGCGGCCACTGTCCTCTTCTTGATCACCGCCAGCGGCGTCGCGCTGATCGCGCGCCTGCGGCGCCGTGCCTGATTAGCGCACGCCGTAACGGTTGAGTAGCAAACCCCGTGTGCAAGTTTAGTCAGTAAGGAGGTGCGCAAAACGCAACGGTGGCAGGTCGGCCTCCTCCTGGTACAGGAAAACGCTCATCGTGTGGCTTAGTGAGCCTTTCAAAACCGCCGTATCT
>JADDPV010000168.1 GCA_016781705.1 Rubrobacter sp. | reverse complement strand
GCCATAAGCTGCTGCACTCCTGCCGCGGATGCTCTATATTCGCGGGGTCCACGCCGGGCGCAGGCGGCCGGATAGTAGAATCCTTGCACCACGGCATCCGGCTCTGGGAGGTATGGTGGACAGAGGCAAGGGGGGAAGCGGGCTCGGGACCATCCTCGTCCTGGCCGTCGTTATCGTCGTTTTGTCGGTGCTCCTGGGCATGGGGCTTGCCCGCTACGGGAGCAGCCTTCCGCTCATGGGCACGCTCTTCGGGGATGGGACGACGAGGACCACGGCCGGCCCGGTCGTCGTCGAGGGGATACAGAGGTTGGATCGGCTGGCGACCGTACGCTGGACCGAGTCTGTGCCCGTAACCAAGGAGGAACCGGGGAGGCTTGCGCAGATCCTGACCGGTGAACGGGTTCTGCTGCTCGCCTCCGGCGAGGTCGAGGCCGGGGTGGACTTGGCCAAGATCGGGCCGGAGGACGTGCGGGTAGACGGCGAGAGGGTGACCATCCGGCTGCCCGAGCCCGAGATACTGTCGTCGAGCCTGAACGAGGAGGAGACCGGAGTCTACGACCGGGACCAGGGGTTCTTGAACCTCCGTCCCGACGACGACCTCGTCCAGGAGGCCCGCCGGGAGGCGGAGGCCGAGATCGTCACCGCCGCCCGCGAGAATGGCATCCTCGACACCGCCGAGACGAACGCCGAAGAGAGCATCCGCGCCTTCGTTACCACTCTCGGCTTCAAAGAGGTCGAGTTCGTCGAGTAGCTCCCGGGCGGGGACGTCCCGCGCGGGGTTAGCCTGCCAGGACGGAGGGTAGTTACCCGACCGGTAAGGCGCCACCGTTCGTCAGGGAGGTTTTCATGGTCAAGGTTGGCTACTTTCTTTCGTGCGAGGAGTGGGGGCCGAGGGAGCTTCTGGAGCAGGCGTGGATGGCCGAGGAGGCCGGGTTCGAGGCTCTGTGGATATCGGACCATTATCATCCCTGGAACGACGCGCAGGGCAACAGCCCGTTCGTGTGGAGCGTGATCGGGGGCCTCTCCCAGGTCACCCGGAGGGCGAAGGTCGTCACCGGCGTGACCTGTCCTACGATGCGCATCCACCCGGCCGTTATCGCCCAGGCCACCGCCACCTCCGCCGCCATGCTCCCGGGCCGCTTCGAGTTCGGCGTCGGCACGGGCGAGAACCTCAACGAGCATATCTTCGGCGATGCCTGGCCCTCGGCCGACGTGCGCCTGGAGATGCTGGAGGAGGCCATCGAGGTCATCCGGCTTCTGTGGGAGGGCGGTGTGAAGGACCACGACGGTCGCCACTACACCGTCGAGAATGCGCGCCTCTACACCCTTCCCGACGAACCGCCCCCGATCCTGGTCTCCGGCTTCGGTCCCAAGGCGACCCGGCTCGCCGCCAGGGTGGGCGACGGCTACATGAACGTCCAGCCGGACGGCGAGATGTTGGAGCTCTTCCGCTCCTCCGGCGGCGGCGACAAGCCGGCGCACGGTGCGTTCAAGGTATGCTACGGCGAGGACGAGGCGGAGGCGCGCAAGACCGCCCACCGGCTGTGGGCCAACGAGGGTCTGCCGGGCGAGCTTGCGCAGGAACTGGCCACCCCGCGCCACTTCGAGCAGGCCAGCACGCTCGTTACCGAGGAGATGATCGCCGAGACTATCCCCTGTGGCCCCGACCCCGAGCCGCACCGGGAGCAGATCCGGCAGTTCGAGAAGGCCGGCTACGACGAGGTTTACGTCAACCAGATCGGGGGCAACTTCGAGGCCTTCTTCGACCTGTACCGCAAGGAGATCCTGCCGGAGTTGGGGTAGGAGGTCTCGGGATCATGGACGCGTAGTGTTGCCGCCGAAAACCGGGGGGACGCGGGTCACGATTGCCCGGGCTCCGGCGAGACGTTCGGCCTCGTGCAACACCGCGTCCTCGAAGTCGTTGGAGCCGGGGGCGAGCACGCCTTCGAGCACGGACCGGTTGACGGACGGCACTTCGAAGAGCCGGAGAGGATCCCGCATTATCTCGTTCACCGCGCCCACGTCGCGGCGCGCGATGTAATGGATGGCGGTGACCGTAGTGGCTCTCAGAGGCTCAACCAGGTCGCCCGTCTCCACCCGGTCGAAGAGGGTGGCAGCCTCGGCCAGGGCTCGCGTTCGAGCAGCGCGTCGAGGACGACGTTGGTGTCGAGTATGATATTCACTCATGCTTCTCTTTCAGGTGCCGCAGATAATCATCCTCATCCGAGAGCGGTCTACCTCCCTCGAGCTTGGGCGAGCCGCGTAGTCGGCTCGTCGTGATCAGGTCGTACCGCTGGCCCGCAGGGAGCGTCTTTTCGAGGCTGTTCAAGAAGCCCGTGAGCATCCCGGAGACCGGGGTGCCGCGCCCCCTGGCGACCCACTCGGCCTTCTCGATCAAAGCCCACTCCATCTGCAGTGTGGGCTTCTCACGCTTCATCGGCTCCTCCTTCAGAGACGTACAGCTCGAACAATACTGTACGTCACGGACATGACTGGGTCGGGGAGATGCTTCGAGCGGGCTCTACTTAACCGGACGCTGACGATGCCGGGAAGAATGGAGGGCCGGACACGACCGGATGGGAATTTTACGGTAATTTTTCTCTTGTGTGACAAGAATCCCTTGAACCTCACGCGGCGTGAGGGCGTATCCTCCGTTTTATGGACGCCAGCATCCGGCACAGAAGAGACGAAGCGTCGCGGGCTGCGCCGACCTGGAAGGTGGGCGAGTTGGCCGCGCGGACGGGGCTCTCCGTGCGCGCGCTGCACTACTACGAGGAGATTGGGCTGCTCTCGCCGTCGCGGCGCACGGAGGCGGGGCATCGCCTCTACGCCGCCGACGACGTACTCCGCCTGCAGCGGATCGTCTCTCTGCGACACCTGGGCTTCACCCTGGAGGAGATCCGGGCCTGTCTGAGGGACGGGTCGGGTTTTCCAGCGCGCCGGGTCGTCGAGCTGCACGCCGCGCGGGTCAGGGAGAGGATGCGGTCGCAACAGCGGCTCCTCCACCGCCTGGAGGCGCTGGCGTTCCGGTTGGACCCGGCGGCCGAGGAGGTCCCCGCCGGGGAGTTCACGCAAGCGGTCATGGAGGTTATCGAGATGTCGGAGAGGGTCGAGAGGTACTACACGCCGGAGCAGCTGGAAGCACTGGAGCGCCGCAGGCGGGAGCTCGGGGAGGAGAGGATCCGCGCGGTCGAGGCGGAGTGGCCGACGCTCATAGAAGGGGTCCGCGCCGAGATGGAGGCGGGCACCGATCCGGCGGACGAGCGGGTGCAACGGCTCGCGAAGCGCTGGATGGAACTCGTCGGCGAGTTCACCGGCGGAGACCCCGGTATCGAGCGGTCGGTGGGCAACATGTGGCGGCAGGAAGAGAACATCCACGGCATCGACACCGGCGAGATGCGCGAGATGATGGCGTACGTATCGAGAGCTACGGCGTCGTCGAACGAGCGCGGTTAAGCCGGGAGTAAGCGGCAACCAGTGTCACCGGACGCCGGGGAATTCAGCGTTCCTCGGCGTCCGCGTTTCCCGCCGAGCCCTCCGCTTCACGACGAGCTTCTCGGTTCGGGGATCAGGCCGAGCTGCATCATATGGTTCAGGTCGTCCCTGACCGCCCAATGCTCGGCGAGCTTGCCGCCGGCGAAGCGGAACCAGTGCGTGTGCTCGACCGAGAAAGTTCTGCCGGTCGGAGGATTGCCCATGAACTCGCCCTCGTGTGTGCCGCTGGCGATGCCTCGCACCACCACCATATCCTCCTCGGCGATCATGGCCTCGATCTCGAAACGGCTATCGGGGAAGGCCGCCTTCAGCCACCTGCTGACATGCTTGAATCCCTCGACGCCGCGCCGGTGCTCGGCGACGGCGGCGTGGTTGAAATAGTCCGACGAGACCAGCTCGTCCACGTTATCAAGCTTTCCATCGGTCCACGCTTCCTCGATTATCCGGCGGATGAGAGCCTTGTTCGCATCGGTCGACATAGTTATTCGCGCTCCTTTCCCAACTTTCTCTCTTGTTGTCTCCTTTGAGGGCCGGTGAGATCGGCTGTATGTAGCAATGCTCCTTTGAAAGAAACCCGGGCATGAATAGTTGAGCGATTTTCTCTTTGTCCGGCCGAACGAGCCTGAAGGGCTCATCGTGGTTGTGGCCGGGAGGGAGCCGAGATGATGGGGCTCCTTAAGGACTAATCACGAGCTCACCGCCCTCCTCAGCCGCAGCCGCCATCTCCGCCTCGCCAATCCCAAGACCAGAGCTCGGGCCTCGTCCGAGAGCCAGAGCAGGTGATCCAGGTGGCCGCATTCGGGACATCGGAGCGCCCACTCGCCGTCGTCGTCCATTATTGGCTCCCGGTTCTCGAACTCGTCGCCGCGACCGCATGAACAACCTTCTCGTTTGGCCTCCTGCTCGACCACCGGCGGCGTGTCGGCCGGTTGCTCCGCCAGCCCTACCATACGCAGCAGCGGTAGCACGAACCGGCGTACGAGGCCGGCGTGCCGCGGTTTGCCCGGCTCGCCGTTCATCCAGACCCGATCCGTGAAGTGTCGCGCCTCTTCCGCCTGACCCAGCCCCCTCCAAAACCAGACGTCGCAATAGTGGTTCACGCCCTCTCTCCTTCCTGGCGCCGCCTTCGAGTTTTCCGTCCTGCCCTGTATCTTGCTTCCCGCGCTTCGCCGCTCCCAGCGACAACCCAAACAAATGCCCAAACAACTTTCCAAACAACGCGTGCCAAAGGCGTGTTACGATGCTGGCGAGCTGGCTGGGGACGGGACGAAGAAGTGGACACCGGTACAGGACTCGCGTTCGGGGAGCTGCTACGACGCTATCGCGGCTCGGCTGGCCTTACCCAGGAGGAACTGGCCGGGCGGACGGGGCTCACCCCGCAAGCCATCAGCCTGATCGAACGTGGGGAGCGACGTCGCCCCCACAAGCACACCGTGCGGAAGCTGGCGGAGGCCCTGAAGCTCGCGGGACCGGACCTCACGCGCTTCGAGGCGGCAACCCGAGGCGGTTCGAGGAGCTGCGCGACGGTCCCGTCTTCCCGACACGATCTCCCCATGCCGGCCACGCCGCTGGTCGGACGTGAGCGCGAGGTGGCGACTGTCATGGGTCTCCTGCGTCGCGAGGACGTGCGCCTGCTCACCTTGACCGGCCCCGGCGGCGTCGGGAAGACCCGGCTGGCCGTCGAGGTGGCCGGACGCTCGCGCGACGCGTTCGCCGACGGGGATGTTGCCGTGTCCCTGGCGCCCTTGCGCGAACCCACGCTGGTCCTTGTGGCCCTCGCCGAGGCACTCGGCGTCAGGGACGTGAAGGGCCAGACGCTACGGGATACCTTGACGCAGCACGTGCGGAACAGGCATATGTTGTTGCTGCTCGACAACTTCGAGCATCTGCTGGAAGCCGCGCCCGTGGTGGCCGACCTCCTGGGATATTGTCCGGATCTGAAGGTACTGGTGACGAGCCGGGCGCCGCTGCGCCTGACGGGCGAGCACCAGTTCCCCGTCTACCCGTTGCCCCTCCCCGACGCGAGGGTTCCGCAACGGGCGGAGGCCCTTGCGAAGTCTCCGGCGGTGGAGCTCTTCCTCCAGCGCGCCCGAGCCGTCATGCCCGGCTTCGAACCCGACGATACGAACGCGGCGGTGGCGGCGCGGGTCTGCCGGAGGCTGGACGGTTTGCCGCTGGCCATAGAGCTGGCGGCGGCGCGCATCAAGCTGCTCCCCCCGAAGGCGCTGCTCTCAAGGCTCGACCGCGGGCTGCGAGTGCTCGCGGGGGGAGCGCGCGACCTACCCGAGCGACAGCGGACGCTGCGCGACACGATCGCCTGGAGCCACGACCTCCTCGACGTCGGCGAGCAGACGCTGTTCCGGCGCCTCGCCGTCTTCGCCGGTGGGTGCACCCTGGAAGCGGCGGAAGCCGTGTGCGGCTCCGGCACGGACGAAGGCGAGGGAAGCGACGTCCTGGAGGGGCTGGCGTCGCTGGTAGACAACAGCCTGCTGGTAGCGCTGCCCGAAGCGTCTGAGCGTCGGGAGGGAGAGCCGCGTTTTGCGATGCTGGAGACGATCCGAGAGTACGCTCTGGAGCGCCTGGTAGCGAGCGGCGAGGCGGAGGAGGTGCGGCGGAAGCACGCGTGGTACTACCTGGCGCTTGCGGAGGCTTTGCAGCCAGAAGTCGCCCCACGCGGGCAGGAAGGTTGGATCGCGAGCCTGGAAGAAGAGCACGACAACCTGCGAGCGGCGCTGCGCTGGGCTATCCAGGCTCGTGAGGCGGAGATCGGGGGCCGGTTGGTACTATCGCTGTGGCGGCTGTGGGGAGAGTGCGGATACACGGGCGAGGGACTCCGGTGGGCGGAAGAGGTGCTCGCGCTGGACGGATCGGAAGTCCAGGCCGCGCGTGCTCTGTCCAGGCTGCCCGCCCACAAGAGGGCGTTCCTGATCCAAGTTGTTGGTTACCTGGCCACGATACAGGGGGACTACAAACGCGCGGTGGCGCTGTACGAAGAGAGTCTGGCCGCTTTTCGCAAGCTGGATTACAAGAAGGGTTTAAGCGCACCGCTCCGCGAGCTGGGGGTCGTGGCGTACCAGCAGGGGGATCACGAACGCGCGGTTCGCCTGAACGAACAGGCTCTCGCCCTGGCCCGCGAGTTTAACAATGCGTTCGGCATCGCCTATAGTCTCTTCACGCTGGCGGATCCGGTGCGCGCGCGAGGAAATCTCGAGCGCGCGGCGACGTTGCTGGAAGAGAGCCTGGTCCTGTTCCGAAGCCTGAATCACACTTGGGGTACCGCGCAGACGATCGCACGCCTCGGGGACGTGGCGTACGAGGCGGGTGAAGACGCGCGGGCGTCGAGATTGTACGAAGAGAGCCTGGAGCTGGGGTGGGGGGAGCGCCTCAAAGTCGAAGTTGCGCCCTGGCTAGAGGGATTGGCTCGAGTAGCGGCCAGGCAAGGGAGGATGGAGCGGGCGGCGTGGCTCTGCGGCGTGGCCGCCGCGCTGCGCGAGGAGGTCGGCGCGCCGCTTCCGCCGACCGACCGCGCCGGGCACGACCGTAC
>JADDPV010000012.1 GCA_016781705.1 Rubrobacter sp. | reverse complement strand
GCAGGGCCAGCCTCCTGGAGAGCGTGTCGAAGAAACTGCGGATGACGGACAGGTGGTTTTTGGTGGAGGAGTCGGACAGGCCGCGCCCGCGCATGTGGACCACGTACCCCTCCACCTCGTCGGGTCCGACCCACGAGGCGAGCGCGTCCACCGCCCCTTCTCCTTCGAGGCGCCTCGCGGCCCACCTCTGGAAGAGGTCCAGCTTCTTGCGGTACTCGAGAAGGGTCCTCTCGGAGCGTCCGCCGGCCCGCTTGGCGTCGAGAAAGAAGCGGATCGCGTCCCCGAGTTAGAGCCCCTCGACGAAGTCCTCGTTGAGACCGCCCCTCACGGCATCGCCCATGTCTGCCACCCTCGCTCCACCCCCCGGAAGCCCGTCCGTCGTCACGCCGAGGCCGCATTGTGGCGGAGCGGGGGAGAGGGGGCAAGATAACCGCCGTTATCCCTACTCGCTCCGCTACGGCAAGGTCTCCGAGACTCTCGTGCTCACCTCCAGCGTCATGGCCTGCCGTCTCGACCGGACGAAGGAGACGATCCGATCCTCGGGGAACCGGATCCTACGATCGCGGAGGCAGCATCGTTGCCCCCGCCGACGAAGGTCAACATCTCGTATTTTCAGGTAAAGCTTCCAACCTTCCTCTTGACACGTTTTTGAGAGTCTTGTAATCTGATGTCTGACATCAGAACTTTGGGAAAGGGTTCGGTGCGTGCCTTGGCAAGAGGGCAAGATTTCAAGTCCATAGGTTCGGAGCGGAAGTCAGAGCTCGTGATCCGTCAGCTTCGGGGGTTGCTCGAGAGCGGTCGTCTCAAGCCAGGTGAGAAGCTGCCCGCGGAGCCGGCGCTGGCTGCTAAATTCGGTGTTTCCAGGACGGTTCTCCGAGAGGCACTCAAGGTCCTGGAGCTCTCCGGTTACCTGGAGGTCCGGAGGGGCTACGGGGGCGGCACGTTCGTTTCCGCGCCGGCGGCCGAGGAGTTCAGGACGGTCGGGTCGCCGGCGATGTCGCTGCCGACCGTGACGTCCCGCCAGCTGAACGAGGTGCGCCTCGCCATAGAGCCGCGGGCGGCCGGGATCGCCGCTCGGGCTGAGGCTCGGGAGGTCGGCGCGCTGCGGGACGCGATCCGCGAGATGGAGGTCTTCGACGACCGCCCCGCGCGTGTCCTGGAGGCGAACTTCAACTTCCACGTCGCGGTGGCGAAGGCTTCGGGCAATCCCGTCTTCGTGGCGGTGTTGGAGAACCTGAAGGTGGCGCTGTATCGGGACCTGAACCACGTCGTGCGCGATCCGGGCTGGCGCGAGGCCTGCCGCGGGGAGCACGAGAGGATCGTCGGGGAGATCGAGGGCGGCCACCACGAGCGGGCCGAGGAGGCGATGTGTCGGCACGTCGAAGCGGAGCTCGACGTCGGCCGGCGGGGGACGGGGGTGTGATCTAGTGCTCGACGAACGCTACTGGAACCTGGCCGTGGAAACGGCGGCGCCGTCGGAGTTGACAAAGACGCAGGCCGCGAAGCTTCGACGCCAGCTCCGCTACGTCCTGGATCGTTCGCCGTTTTACCAGAGGAAGTTCGAGGAGGCCGGGTTCGACGCGGCGAGGCTACGGGACGTGGACGACCTGTCGCGCGCGCCGTTCACCCACAAAGAGGAGCTCCGCGAGAGCCAGGTCGAGCACCCGCCGCTTGGGGAGCACGCGGCGGCCGGTATGGAGGAGGTCTTGCGCGTCCACTCCTCCACCGGAACGACGGGGCGGCCGAGCTACGTGGGGCTCACGCGCCGCGACCGGGACGCTTGGACGGAGGTCGTCAGCCGCGTGTATTGGTGCGAGGGCTTGCGGCCCTCGGACGTCCTCATACACGGCTTCGGGCTCGGTTTTTTCGTCGGGGGGCTTCCCCTGAAGGATGCGGTCGAGAACATCGGGGCCACGTTCGTCCCCATAGGAGCCGGGTCTTCCCACCTGCTGGTCCACAGCATCGAGAACCTCGGTGGCACCGTTCTCACCTGCACCCCTTCCTACGCCCAGTACCTCGCCGAGTTCGTCCGCGAGAGGTTCGGGATGGAGCCCGATGGGCTGGGGCTCAGGCGAATGATGCTCGGGGCGGAGCCCGGGGGCGGCATCCCCGCTATCCGGCGCAAGATCTCCGAGGACTACGGGGCGTTGATCACCGAAGGGCTCGGGAACGCGGACCTCATCGGCGTCTTCGCCGGTAGTTGCGACGAGGCCGACGGCATGCACTTTCTGGCCCCGGACCACATGATCCTCGAGGTTATAGATCCGGTCACCGAAGACGTGTTCGAATGGGAAGACGGGGTCGAGGGGGAACTCGTCGCGACCCACATCGATCGTGAGTGCTGCCCGCTGGTCCGCTTTCGCACGGGGGATCGCATCAAGGTCAGGATGTCGCCCTGCGGCTGCGGCCGTACCGGTCCGCGCTGGACCTGCGTGGGCCGCACCGATGACATGCTGATCGTTCGGGGCGTCACGGTGTGGCCGTCGGCGGTCAGCGACGTCGTGGGAGAGCTCAGGCCGCGGACCACGGGGGCGGTCCAGATACTGCTCGGAGCACCCGGACCGGGCGTGGAGCCGCCCCTCAGGCTCCAGGCGGAGTACGGGCCGGAGGCCACGGACCTCGACGCTCTCAAGGGGGAGATGGAGGGCCTTCTGCGCGAGAGGCTGGTCGTCGAGTGCGACGTAGAGCTTCTGCCGCCCGGGACGCTGCCCCGCTTCGAGATGAAGGCGCAGCCCATCCGGAAGCTGTACGAGGAGCCGTTGTTCAGAGGAGGAACGAGGTGAAGGAAGCATCATGATCTCACCTTGATAGAGGCATAGGTGGAGGCATAAACAAGTCATCAACCACAAGACCATTCGCTGGGGAAAGGGGAATGAGTTGAATAGGCGCTACACGGTAGACATAGACATCGGCGGCACCCTTACGGACGGGTTGTTCGGCGACGGAGAGCGGATGTGGATGGCGAAGACGGACACCACCCCGCACGACTTCACCGTATGCTTCTTCGACGCCCTGCGCGAGGGGGCCGAGCTCACGGGGCACTCGGACCTGGCCGAGTTTCTCGAAGAGGTAGCCGTCATCCGCTGGTCGAGCACCATCGCCACCAACGTGCTCGCTGAGGAGAAGGGGCCGCGTATCGGTCTACTTCTCAGCCCGGGCCACGAAACTGATCTCTATGGGGAAGGTGAGAGTCCGGCGGTCGGACACCTCGTCAAGCCGGAGAACATCGCCACGGTGGATAACCCCAAGAACGACGAGGAGGTCCTCACCGCCATCCGGGCGCTCCTGGAGCGGGGCGTCAGGCGCATCTGCGTGAGCCTTAAAGGCTCGTTCGAAGACGACAGCGGCGAGAAGTCGATAAAGAAGCTCGTCGGGAGGCAGTTCCCTGACCACTATCTTGGGGCAGTGCCGGCGGTCTTGGGGAGCGAGATCCTGAACCACCCCAGCGACATGACGCGCACCCACATGAGCCTCATAAACTCCTACGTGCATACCCCGCTCGCGATGGCGCTGTTCAAGGCCGAGGACGAGTTGCTCACCGAGTACAACTACCGCCGCCCGGTCTACATAGGCCACGTCAACGGAGGCGTCGCCCGCGTCTCGAAGACCAAGGGCGTGGACACCACCGAGTCTGGCCCGGTCTTCGGGCTGGTGGCGAGCGAGTACTTCGCGAAGCAGTACGGGCTGGAGAAGGTGATCTCCCTGGATGTCGGCGGGACGACGACGAAGGTCGGCATCGTTGTGGACGGCGAGACGGTAAGGTCCGAGGAGACCGCCTTCTTCGGCATACCGCTCAAGACTCCCTGGGTCCTCCTACGGTCGGCGGCTTTGGGAGGCGGCAGCGTCGCCCGCGTGCAGGACGGAAAGGTAACCCTCGGTCCGGACAGCATGGGGGCCTACCCCGGTCCTGCCTGCTACGACCTCGGAGGCGAAAGCGCTACGCTGACAGATTCGTTTCTCGTCAGCGGGATGCTTAACCCCGAGAGGTTCCTGGGCGGTAGGCGTCACCTCAGCGAGGAGCAGGCCAGGGAGGCCCTGCAGGAAAACGTCGCGAGGCCGCTCGGCGTCAGCGTCGAGCAGGCGGCGAAGCGGGTGATCGAGGAGGCCAACCGGATCGTCGAGGAGACGATCGACCACACCCTGGAGGAGGCCGGGTACACGAGGGAGGGCTTCAGCCTCTTCTGCTTCGGCGGGAACGGGGGGAACTTCGCCGCCTCGACGGCGGAGCGCATGGGCCTTGAGAATTCCTACATCTTTCAGGCCGGCCCGGTCCTTAGCGCGTTCGGGTCTTCGGTCTCGGACATCTCGCACGTCCACGAGGAGTGGCCGTTCCTCCAGATCTCCGAGAGGACCGACGAGAAGGTCTGGAGCATTGTCGAGGAGGGCCGCAAGCGCGTGCTGCGAGACCTCGAAGGTGAGGGCCTGACCGCTGCGGACACCACCCTGAGCGCCGAGGCGACGGTTGCCAACGGCTCGAAACGCAACCTGACGTTCGAGCTAGAGCCTGAGCGGGTTAAGGCCGCACTATCGGAGGCGGGGAGCGGGACCATAGAGCGCGTCGCGGTACGGGGCGTCTCCCCCGTCACGCACATCGAGCCTACGGAGGAGCCCGGCCAACCCCACGATGCTCAACCGAGGAGCAACCGGAAGGTTTTCGGTGAGGAGGCTGGAGTCTACGACTGGAGCGACCTCTCGACGGGGGCGACGATCATGGGCCCGGCGATGCTCGAGTCGGAGACGAACACCTCCTACATCGCCGACGGGTGGAAGCTCCAGACGGACGGCTTCGGGAACGCCGTCCTCAAGAAGGATTAGGCCGTGATCAGCCTTGAGGGCAAGGTCGCGCTGGCAACCGGTACGGCCGTCTTCCTTGCCTCGGCGGCGAACTACGTGACCGGCCAGATACTCGTCCTCGACGGCGGCGTGCTGGCGAAGTAAAGGAGATACCGACTATGAAGAAAGGAGATTAGGCACATGGACCGGCTTCGTGTAACGGAGTACCTGGATCTCGATCTCTCGGACGAGTCCTGGTACTGCCACGAGTGCGGGAACGGCTTCGGCTCCGCCCGCGGCAACTACAAGGAGGGCTGCCTCATCCACGAGCGTGACCCCCGCGAGATCCACCAGCCTCTCATCGAGGGCGAGTACACCTTCGCGCCCGACCCCGAGTGGGTGAGGATCGTGGAGTTCTACTGTCCGGGGTGCGGCACCCAGATCGAGACCGAGTACCTGCCGCCCGGGCACCCCATCACGTACGACATCGAGATAGACATAGACATGCTGCAACAACGCCTCGCGAGCGGCGAGCTGACCATCAGGGAGAACCGCCTTGACCACAGTAGATAGCGAGAGGGTCCTCGAAGCCCCGGAGGCCGTCCGCAACACCATAGACATCGACGTGGGCGGCACCTTCACCGACATGGTGATGGTCGTGGACGGGGAGACCATCTTCCGCAAGGTCCCGACGACCCCCTACGATCTCTCCGTCTGCTTCATGCAGGCTGTCGAGGCGGGTGCTCAGGCGTTCGATACGACCGTCGACGAGCTGATGCCGAGGATGGAGATGGTCCGCTACTCGACGACGGTCGCGATGAACCGTCTGATAGAGCGCAAGGGGCCGCGCATCGGCCTGATCGCCACCGAAGGCCACGAGGACGCCGTCCTGATCGGGCTCGGGGCGCAGTGGATCGACGGCACCCGCCTCGACGAGCGCCGTGCCCTGCCCCATATGTCCAAACCCGAGCCGCTCGTCCCGCGCGAGATGATCGTGGGCGTCAAGGAGCGCATCGACGGGACCGGAACGGTCCTGCGCCCGCTCGACGAGGAGGACGTGCGTCGGAAGGTGCGCCAACTCGTGGACAACGGGGCGCGGGCGTTCGTCGTCTCGCTCCTCTGGTCGTACATCAACCCCGAGCACGAGCGGAAGGTCAAGGAGATCATCCGGGAGGAGTACCGCGAGTACCACGTGGGATACCTCCCGGTCATACTCTCGCACGAGGTGGTCAGCAAGCTCGGCGAGTACGAGCGTTCGATGACGGCGATCCTCGACGCCTACCTTCAGCGCCTCATGCAGATGGAGCTATCGAGCACCTGGGACGCGCTGCGCGACCGGGGCTACGCGGGCCCGTTCTTCATGGTCCACAACACCGGCGGCTGCGCCGACGTCTTCAAGACGACCGCCAGCCGCACCTACAACGGCGGACCCGTGGCCGGCCTAATCGGGGCGCGGGACATCGCCCACTACATAGGGGTTGGGAACGTGGTCTGCTCCGACGTGGGCGGCACGAGCTTCGACCTCGGGCTCGTCATGCACGACTCTGTCAGGAACTATGAGTTCAACCCGATCGTGGACACCTGGATGGTCGCGACGACCATGCTCCAGTCCATATCCATCGGCGCCGGCGGGGGCTCCATCGCCTGGATCAACAGGGCTTTGGGCGACCGTCTGGAGGTCGGCCCCCAGAGCGCGGGCTCCTACCCGGGGCCGGTCTGCTACAACCTCGGCGGCACCGAGCCGACCACCACCGACGCAGATCTCGTGCTCGGCTACATCAACCCGTACAACTACTTCGGCGGGAAGATGAAGCTGAACAAGGCGGCGGCCGAGAGGGCGATAAAGACGAAGATCGCGGACCCCTTGGGCGTGAGCACGGTGGAGGCGGCAGCCCTGATCAAGCGCATCGTGGACGAGAAGATGGCGTCCGCGATCCGCAAGGAGGTCGTGCTGCGAGGGTACCGCCCGTCGGACTTCCTGCTCTTCGCCTTCGGTGGGGGAGGCCCGACCCACGTGGCGGGCTACATGGACGAGATTCCGCGAGCGGCGATCTTCCCGTTCTCGCCCGTGTTCTCCGCCTACGGCTCGTCGGTGATGGACGTGATGCACCTTTACGAGCGCTCCCAGCGCATGACCTTCATCGAGCCGGTAACCCAGCAGGCTACAACCGACTACGCGACCTTCAACAACGTCGTCCAGGAGATGATGGACGGGGCCAAGCAAGAGTTGGAGGCTGAGGGGTTGCCGCTGGA
>JADDPV010000045.1 GCA_016781705.1 Rubrobacter sp. | reverse complement strand
GGGTGGAGGACGTCAGGATCAGCGTCCTCGTGGCCGACGACCACCCGATGCTGCGCGAGGGCCTCGTGGCCGTGCTCGGCACCCAGCCGGACTTCGACGTGGTAGGCGAGGCGGCCGACGGCGAGGAGGTGGTGCGGCTAGCGCGGCAACTGCGGCCCGACGTGATTCTGCTGGACCTCGAGATGCCCAACGCGGACGGCGTGATCGCCCTCGAACGCCTGAAGGAGGACGGGGCCGAAGCCAGGGCGGTGGTCTTCACCGCCTACGACACCGACGAGCGCATCCTGGGCGCCCTGCGCGCCGGGGCGAAAGGCTACCTGCTGAAGGGTGCGTCGCGACAGGAGATCTTCGAGGCCATCCGCACCGTCGCCTCCGGGGGCTCGCTGCTCGGCCCCGACGTGACCGCCAGGCTGCTGCGGCGCGTGGAGAAGGACGAAGGGAGCCCCGAGGCTCCGACGCCCCGGGAGCTAGAAGTGCTCCGCCTGGTCGCCGAGGGACTCTCGAACAAGCAGGTTGCCGCGCGGCTGTTCGTCACCGAACGCACCGTGAAGTTTCACGTCAGCTCGCTCCTGCACAAGCTGGGCGCCGGAAACCGAACCGAAGCGGTCAGGGTAGCCGTCCGCCGCGGCCTCATTCGGCTTCAGGCCTAGAAACCCGTACCCCCGTACAGGGAAGAGACCGTCCTTCCGCACGATGCCCTGGATCTCCCCCCGATCCATCCTTCAGGCATAAGCCACGGAAGGAGATCTCAAAATGATCGGACAGGAACCTCGCACGGCACTGATTACCGGCGCCTCCCGCGGGCTCGGGCTCGCTCTCGCCCGCGCCCTCGCGAGGGACGGTTGGACCCTGATCGTGGACGCCCGCGGCGGAGAAGCCCTCGAGGACGCCCGCGCCGAGCTTTCGAAGTCGACCGACGTCACCGCTATACCCGGCGACGTGGCCGACGAGGAGCACCGCAAGGCGCTGGCGGACGCCGCGAAGGCTGCGGGCGGCCTCGACGTCCTGGTCAACAACGCGAGCATCCTCGGCCCCAGCCCGCAACCGGAGCTGCTCGAATACCCGCTCGACGTACTCGCCAGGATCTACGCCACCAACGCGTTAGCGCCGCTCGCCCTGATACAGGCCGTCGGGGACGGGCTTAAGCCCGGCGCCCGCATCGTCAACGTGACCAGCGACGCCGCCGTGCAGCCCTACCCGGGTTGGGGAGGGTACGGGTCGAGCAAGGCCGCCCTCGAACAGCTCTCGGCGATACTCGCCGCGGAGAACCCGGAGCTGCGCGTCTACCGGATAGACCCCGGCGACATGCGGACGCAGATGCACCAGGAAGCCTTCCCCGACGAGGACATAAGCGACCGCCCGCTGCCCGAGGAGAGCGTGCCGGGCCTGGTCGAGCTGCTGACGGGCGACCTGCCGAGCGGTCGCTACGAAGCACGCTCCCTCACCCACGCAAGCAAAGGATGATCGATAGTGACGCTCCAACCCCTCTTGGGACACGGCATGCGGAACCCCCTGGAGCTCGCACCGCTCGAGTTCGAGCTCCCGCCGGAGCTGGAGGCGGGCGAGCCGCCGGAGGCCCGCGGCCTCTCCCGCGACGAAGTACGCCTGATGGTTTCTTACACGGGAGATGATCGGGTGATCCACGCCCGGTTTCGGGACCTCCCGGACTTCCTCCAGGCCGGAGACTTGCTGGTCATCAACACCAGCGGCACGATGAAGGCGGCCGTGGAGGCCGAGCGCGAGGACGGTACGGCGCTCGAGCTGCACCTCTCGACCCGCCTGCCGGCGGACCTGTGGACCGTCGAGCTTCGCCTGCCCGCCGGGAGCGCCACCGAACCCTTCCGCCGCGCGGCGCCCGGGGAGACCCTACGCCTGCCGGACGGAGGCGCGGCTACCCTGCACAGGCCCTACAGTGACGATAGCTCCCGGCTCTGGATCTCGACCCTGAACCTGCCCCAACCGCTCGATGGGTACCTCGACCGGCACGGCTTCCCGATCCGCTACGGATACGTGCGGGAGACCTGGCCCGCAAGCTGCTACCAGACGGTCTACGCCACCGAGACGGGCAGCGCCGAGATGCCCTCCGCAGGACGGGCCTTCACGCCGGAACTGATAACGCGCCTCGTGGCCCGCGGCGTGGGGGTAGCCCCCCTGATCCTGCACACCGGCGTCGGCAGCCTCGAAGACCACGAGCTGCCCTACGAGGAGTTCTACCGGGTACCGCCCACGACGGCGCGTTCGATAAACGTCGCGCACGCGCACGGCAGAAGGGTCGTGGCGGTCGGCACCACGGCCGTGCGGGCGCTCGAAACCGTAACCGACCCCGACGGCACCGTGCACCCCGGCGAGGGATGGACGGGCCTGATCGTAACCCCGCGTCGTGGAATCCGATCGGTCGACGCGATGCTTACCGGGCTGCACGAGCCGCGCTCCAGCCACCTCGCGATGCTGGAGGCGCTCGCCGAGCGCGAACACCTCGAGCTCGCCTACACGGAAGCCCTGCGCGAGGAGTACCTCTGGCACGAGTTCGGCGATCTGCACTTGATCCTGCCCTGATGAAGCCCGCATCGTTCGAATCCGGCCGAAAGCGGAAATGGGTGAGGTACGAGCCGCTGGGCCGCCCGGGGCCGCGGGTCTCCGAGCTCTGCCTCGGAGCCAGAATCCCCGACGTCGCCGAGGCGGGGGGCAACTTCGTCGACACCGCCAACCGCTACGCGGGCGCCCATGGCCCGAGCGCTGGACCTGCCGGCAACGACGTGGGCTATGTCCAGGCCAGGGCCGCTGCGAAGCGTCGGGCCGCGAGCCGGGGGGAGGAGGACGAAGCATGAACACGTTCCAGGAAGCGCACATCGAAGACCGAAGTGTCAATGCACCACGTTGCCTTACGCGACGACCATGACCCAAGATCGGAGGTTCCCGACCGTGCCCTTCACCGAAGCCGAACGCGATTACCTGACTACGCAGCCCCTGGGGCGACTCGCTACCGTGACGCCCGATGGTGCTCCGCAGAACACCCCCGTCTCCTTCCGCCACAACATCGAGGCTGGCACCATCGACATCGGCGGGTTGAAGATGGGCGCTAGCAGGAAGTTTCGCAACGTCCAAGCCGACGGTCGAGTCTCCTTCATCGTGGACGATATCGCCTCGCTCGACCCGTGGCGCGCCCGGGGCATCGAGATCCGTGGCCAAGCGGAGGCGCTTGTGGACCAGGTCCCACACGTACCTTCTCTCAGCAACGAGATCATACGCATCCACCCGCGGCGCATCATCTCCTGGGGGATAGACCCCGCAACCGAAGGCATGCACAAGCGCAACGTCGAGCCGGACGGGAGGGTCAGGTCATGACCACGGTGGTCGCGTCTCGGCCCACGATCGGTGCAGCGTCCCCTCGCCAACGGCTCCTTACGCCAGAGAAAGGAAGTAGCCGCGGCAACCGTGGTCTTCTTCGAAGAGTACGGCGGTCCGGAGGTCCTCCACCCCATCGAGGTCCCCGGGCCCGGTCAGGCATGCACCCGGGTTAGGGCCGCGGGGGTGCAGCCGTTCGACTGCCTCCGCTTGATCCTTCGAGGTAGGCCGCGCTGCGGTGGGGCGTGGGTCATCGAGCCTGGTTCCCGGGTATAGAGGAGGCGAAGAGTTTGTAGAACATTCGAGAAGATCGGAGGCTACGCTTCGTGGCACGAGTGTGCGTGTTCGACGTGAACGAGACTATGCTGGACATGGGGGCGTTGGATCCCCACTTCGAGCGGGTCTTCGGCGACGCCTCGGCGAGGCCGGCGTGGTTCGACCGGTTCCTCCAACTCTGGCTCACCGAGATGGTGACCGGCTCCTACCAACCCTTCGGGCAGATCGCCGGGCTCGCCCTCCAGATGCTGGCCGGGGAGAGGGGCGTGGAGCTCTCCGACGACGACAGGCAGGCCATCGTCGGTGGCATCGCCGAGCTGCCGCCGCACCCGGAGGTCGAGGAGGGTCTGAACACCCTGCGCGACGCCGGTTTCCGGCTCGCCACCCTGACCAACTCGGCCGCACGGGTCGGCGATGCGCAGATAGACAATTCCGGTCTGCGCGAGTACTTCGAGCAGACCCTCTCCGCGGACACCGTAGGACGCTTGAAGCCGGCCCCCGAGCCGTACCGAATGGCCGCGGAGAGCCTCGGCGTGGAGGTGGGCGAGATCCGGCTCGTCGCGGCCCACGGCTGGGACGTCGTCGGCGCCATGAGGGCCGGATGCGCCGCCGCCTTCGTGGCTCGGCCCGGCAAGGCGCTCTTCCCGATCGCGCCGCCGCCGGACGTCGTCGGCGCGGACCTGCGCGAGGTGGCGGACGGGATCATCGCCGCCGAGGGAGGGGGGTAGACCGTTGGATACCCGTTTCGCCGAGGCCGGGGGCGTCAGGATGCGCTGGGAGGAGGCAGGCGAGGGGACGCCCGTCGTCTTCGTGCACGGCATCCCGACGAGCCCACGCCTCTGGCGGCACGTCGTCCCCAAGGTCGGAGGCGCCCGGTCGATGGCCTGGGAGATGGTGGGCTACGGGGCCTCGATCCCCGAGGGTCGGGACCGGGACATCTCCGTCGCGAGGCAGGCGGGGTACCTGGCCGACTGGATGCGCGAGGTTGGGCTCGGGGACGGGGCCGTCGTCGTCGGGCACGACCTCGGTGGGGGCGTGGCGCAGATTCTGACCGTACGCAACCCCGAGCTCGTCCGGGGCCTCGTCCTGACGAACTGCATAAGCTACGACTCCTGGCCCGTTGCGCCGGTCAGGGCCATAAGGGCGGCGGGCCCCTTGCTCGGGCGGATGCCGCTCTCGGCCTTCCGGCGCTTCTACGCCGCGTTCCTCCGGGGCGGCCACGACGACCGGGGGCGCTGGAGAGAATCCGTCTCCGAGCACCTGCCGTTCTACGAGGGCGCGGGGGGCGCGGAAGCACTCGTCAGGCAGGCCCGCTCCCTCGACGTCCGGGACACTCTGGACGTTTCCGACGAGATACCGCGCCTCGGCGTGCCGGCGCGCCTCGTCTGGGGGGCGGCGGACAGGTTCCTGCATATAGGCTACGGTTACCGGCTCGCCTACGAGCTCGGGGGCTCCATACAGCGGATCGAGGGCGGGATGCACTTCGTCCCCGAGGATCACCCCGACGAGATCGCGACGGCCGTCAACGGGCTCCTGGAAGAAGCTGGGTAGGCTGCGTCCGGAGGTCCTCGAACGACGGAGCCCGACCGAGCAACGAATCAGCAGAGGAGCAAGTTTTGGGGCAGGCAGACGACGGGCGCAGGGTCGAGGAGATGACCAGGGTAGTCTTGAGACCGCTGGCGAGCCCGCTGCCCATGGCGTTCTTCGCGTTCGGGGTAGGGCCGGTCCTGCAGAGCGCGTTTCAGTTCGGTGTGGTTCCCCAGGAGGAGGGCCGACACCTCGCCCTCCCCTACGGCGCCTTCGTGTTCCCGCTTAAAGGCCGAAGAGGACGAGGAACAGGAAGCCGACCGCGACCGCGACGAGGTGCCCGAGGACGGCGTTGCGGGGGCTCGCCTGCTCGGTCAAGGGTTGCCGGAAGAAGGTGAACCGTGGGCGAGAGGCTCGGGAACAGCACCGGCTGCTTCGAGAAGTAGGCGACGAGACCGACGCTAAAGACGGCCAAAAATCCGCAAAAGAGCATGTAGAGGGACTCTCCTCGCGCGCCGTAGCGGTCGAGGAGAATCCGGTGCAGATCAGTGCTGTGAGGACTGGCCACGATCTTGGGCCTCCCAACTAGGGTACTTCACGCCGGTCTACCTCGCTCCCTCACCGCTCGGACGACGGGGCGGCACAGAGGTACACCGAACGCCCGGCCAATGAGCCAGCGACCATCGCGAGGATCATGACGCCATGGGTGCGGGTGACCATCTTTCGGGGCATCCGCGAGAGCACGAAGCTCGCGATAAAGGTCGTCGCGCCCGCGGCGAGGGTAAGACGACCTCGAGAGCGACACCGCCCACTCCTCCCCAGTCCCTGCTCGGATGTTCCGCGAGTCCTCGCTCTTACCCTTCCCGAGCCGCCCCGCCGCCGGAGTAGCGACAGAGTCCCGAACGCCGCGTTCACGTCGATCGCCTCTGAACGGGCGAGGTCCACCCCGAGGACGGCCTCGTCGCCCCCGGCCTGAGCGTCCCCGCCGGTTTGCCCGGACGCGGCGGTGAGCAAAGAGCAAGCGTTTGGTGCCCTCGGGGCTCCTGCGGATCAAGGCGACGGGTGCCGGCGGGCGGCGAAGCTGAAGCGGGAGGAGCGGGCGGCCTCGGGCCCGTCGAGAAGGGCCTTTATGAGCGACACGTCCAGCAGCGTATCCGGGTTGAGGCGGAAGCGGAACACGGCGAGGATGGCGCGGAGTTCACCGATACGCTGCTCGTCGACGCCCCTTTCGACGACTTCGCTCCTGCTCGGCAGCGGCAGCCCGAGCGCGTGATGGCGCGCGGCTTCGAGCAGGTCGTGCTTGCGCTCCTGGTAGGCGGGAGTACCCACGAGGGGGTTCATGCGCTCCCAGGCGACCTTGAGGAACTCCGGCCATCTCGCGATCCCGCGGTAGTAGCTCGCCACGTCCGGGTGGCCGTGGCGCTCCCGGATCTCCTCGAAGATTTCCTCCGGCGCCTGGCTCGCCTCGTCGGGGCCCACCGGCGCAACGCTCGTCGTCCCCTCCGCCAAGCCCGGCCGGACGCCAGCGGCTTCTTCGGGGCCGTCCGCGGCGCCCTTCTCGCCGCCCAGACCCTCGTCGAAGGCGCTCGAGACGAGCAGGAGCTTGGGCAGGACGTAGTGGATCGTGTCGGTGAAGGCGCGTATTTGCGAGAGATCCCCCAGGGACGCCCAGTCCGTGGAATCGGAGACGGGCTCCACCAGCGACTGCGACCGCAGGGCGTCCGCCGCTCCCTCGAAGCGGGGCGCAAGAAGGTGAGGTTCTACCCTGTCCCAGGCGAGGGAGAGGTAGGGCGGGTAGTTCGCCAGCGAGCGGAAGAGGAAGTTGACGACCGGGACCCGCAGGTGCGTCCGCGTCCGCTCATAGACGGAGCCCACCTCCTTGCCAGCCTCCTCCGGCATCACCTCGCCGAGACGCGGAATCAGGCT
>JADDPV010000046.1 GCA_016781705.1 Rubrobacter sp. | reverse complement strand
TCCGCAGCGAACGCGACTTCTGGCGCTTCGCCTCTTCGCACCTACGCGCTCCTACTTCCCGAACCTGTGCTCCAGAGCCCGCTCGACCGGAGGATGCGCGCCCTGGAGCCCGAGCTGCGGGCATTCCGACGCGACGTGTGGCCGAAACGCTCGCCCACGACCCCGCGGCGGTCTACCGCATCGTGGAGACGACCCTGTGGTCCCGGCAGTGGTGTGCGGGTGAGGGCCTGCCGCAAGGGCCTGTTCGCCGGGCAGGGGGCCTTCAGGAGGTGCCACTCGAAGACCGAGTGGTCTATGGGTTCAAGGTCGCCCTGGTGGTGGATCCCGCGGGCGTCGTCACGGCCTTCGGGTTGGCCCCGGCCGACTGCGACGAGCGACCGATAGGCGACGCACTGATCGCTTCCGACCACCACGAAACCTACCTGGCCGACAAGGGATTCTCCTCGCTCGCATGGGAGCGGGGTTGGCTAAAGGCTTACGGGGGGCGCCGGTAGCGGCAACTCCGAAGGGCAACGAGCGTCCGTCGGGCGTGGCCAGAGGCCGACCGCCGCTGGACGGCGGGCGAACGGCAGTTCATCGAGCAGGTCATCTCGTAGCTGAAGGACCTTTTCTCGCTGGAGCGCCACCGGGCCAAGACCTTGGACGGTCTGCTCGCCCGCTTGGTCGCCAAGGTCGCGGCCTACAATGCGCGGGCAGTAGTGGCTCAATTCCTTGCTCAGCCAACCGTTGCGCCGCCTCGTGGCCCTCTTGGTCTAACCAGTTGTGCATCGGCCGTCTGAGCGTTGGGAGGAGGCGGCTCTGAAGACGGCGCCTACTCGTACCTGGTCAGGGCAACCGAAGACTACGCCTAACCGATGTTACGGTCCATTCGCGGTCGGTGGACAGCTATCATAATTCTCCCCTGCACGGAGCGGGGGCCACGGAACTACCCTTCGGAAACTTCCCCCGCAGCGCTTTCTTCCTCTGGCAGGTCTTCTCCTCCGAGGGTGTCTCCATCGCCCGTGCGGTGTGGTCCCCCATAGCTGGTATGACGTGGCCGTATGTGTCGAGCGTTATGGCTATGGTAGTGTGGCCCAGAAGCTCCTGGACAAACTTCAGGTAGATGTTCTTCTGGAACAGGAGCGAGGCGCAGGTATGGCGAAGCTTGTGGAAGGTGATCCGGGCCCGGCCCGCACGCTTGAGGCGCCGGGCAAACGAACGATACCGGAGGTTCGAGGGGTTGATCAGGCCGCCCGGCTCCGTTGCGAGGAGCGCGGGATCACAGGTTCGGGAAGGTGCTCACCTCCTGTTGGGGTCGTCCTCTTCGCGCCACTCGGGGGCGAGGACGCTCATCAGGATCGCGTCGTGGAACTTCCCTTCGCGGTGTAATGCCTGCCGCAGGCGTCCCTCTTCGCGGAAGCCCAGCTTCTCGTAGGCGGAGATCGCCGCCCCGTTGAACTCGAAGACGGAGAGCCCGACGCGGTGCAACCCTAACTCCTCGAAGCCGTAGCGGAGGATGACCCTTATCGCTTCGCTGCCGAGGCCCCGCTTGCGATCCTCCGCGTCGCCCAGGATCACCGACAGCTCCGCCGAGGCGTTGGCCTCGCTGATGTTCATGAGGCTAACCACCCCCAATGGCCTCTCCTCACCGGCCCGGTGGATGGCGAAGGAGTCGTCTATGTTGGAGGCCTCCCGACTCTGGAACAGGCTCTCGACCGCCGACCGCTGCATCGGCGCGGACGTCCAGCTGCTGAGCCGCCAGACCTCCTCGTCGCCGTACCAGCGCGCGTAGAGCGGATAGTTGCGGCGTTGGTGACGCCGCAGCTCGACGCCCTCCCCGATGAGCCTCCGCGTCCTCTCTCCCTTACGCACCTCGCTAATATACCGGTGGGACGGGAGATGCGCCATGCTAGAATCCCGCCAGGATGAAGGTGGTCCCGGATCGGCTGGTCTCTTTGGGGTTCGGCAAGTTCGTGCGCGCCGACAAGATCGTGGCGCTCGTCCCCATCGAGGAGGATCGCGGCAGCGGTCGGCGCACCCTCGTCTACATCGAGAACATCTCCGAGCCCCTCGTGGCGGGCCGCACAGAAAACACCATCCTGCGCGACATGGTCGGCCCGGAGAGCGGCTACGTCGAGCTGTTGCGCGAGCTGCAGGTCCAGATCGGGCAGGTCCGTCCCCTCCTGAAGTCCTCTATCCGCTCCGAGGCCGGCCTCGACCTCGACCGCCTCAGCCGCCGCATCTCGGACCTCACCGGCGAGCAGTGACGAAGGGCGAGGTCTTCGGGACCGCCTTCTACGACCGCGATCCCCGCGAGGTCGCTGTCGACCTGCTCGGCTGCGTCCTCGTCCACGAGACCCCCCAGGGCGTCACCTCCGGCGCAATCGTGGAGACCGAGGCTTACCTGTGCGTAGACGACCCGGCCTGCCACGCCTACAAGGGCCTCACCATGCGCAACCGCACGCTCTTCGGCAGGCCCGGCCTCGCCTACGTCTACCTCGCCTACGGTGCGCACCGGCTGCTCAACGCCGTGTGCGAAGAAGAGGGTAAAGGGAGCGCCGTCCTGATCCGGGCGCTCTCCCCATCCGAGGGCCAAGACCTCATGCGCGAGCGCCGCGGCAAGAAGGACCTCTGCACCGGACCAGGCAAGCTCACGCAGGCTTTAGGCGTAGACCTCGGCCTCGATGGCCACGACCTGACGCACCAGCCGCTCATCATCCGCGGCGGTGATCCACCGGAGGGTGAGATCGTCTCTACCACTCGCATCGGCATCAGCCGCGGGACCGAGCTGCCCTACCGCTACCTGCTCCTCGGCGACCCCAACGTCTCCGTCCCACCCAGAAGCATCGCCGGGCGCGGCCTGCGCCGCGGGCAGAAGGTTGCCTAACTGCCTGGGGTTAACCCGCGAACCTGCCGCCAGAGCCGGGCGTCCCCTACTGCGTAGCGGCTGGAGTCGTGTTGGGCGGCGTCGCCGGGCCGGGGAGTGCGCCGGCGGTAGTAATCCCGGTCGGCGAGCCGGCTCCGGGAGCCGTGGCGCCCGGAGCCGCAGTGTTGTTCGACGGTACGGTGTTCGGCGGCGCCACGCTCGCGGGGTCGGATGGGACCGCGAGGCGGTTCGGGGCCATGACCTGCGAGCCGCTCACGCCCTCGAATTTCTCGACGGGCTCGCCCTGCAGGACCCGCTGCATGTACGTCTGGAAGACCACCGTCGGGGGAGCGAGGGGACCGAGCTGCTCCCCACCGATGTTCAGCATCCCCGCCAGCGTTGTCCCGCCCTCCGCGTAGCCCATCCACACGCCCGTAACGAGCTGCGGCGTGTAACCGATAAACCACGAGTCGAAGAAGTTCTCCGAGGTCCCGGTCTTGCCGGCCACGGGACGCTCGCCGAGGTTCGCCTTGTAACCGATGCCTTCGGTGACGTTGCCGACCATGACCTCCGTCGCCTTGCGGGCCACCTCCGGGTCTATGACCTGCTCGCCCTCGGGGCGCGGCTCCGCTTCGTAGAGCACCTCCTCGCCCCGATCGTTCTCGTTTCGCACCACTTTCTCGATCGCCGTCGGCGTCACCCGGCGTCCCCCGTTCGCTATAGTGGCGTAGGCGGTCGCCATGTCCATCGGCGAGACCTCCTGCGCCCCGAGCACGATGGATGGGTGCGACGTATCCAGCTCCGCCGCCACCCCGAGGCGGTGGGCGACGTCCGCGATCGCCTCGGGCCCGTTCTTCAACCCCCTGCCGTCCACGTCCAGCACCAGGTCCGTGAACACCGAGTTGTCCGAGAACCACAGCGCCTTCTCCAGGGTAGTGGGACCGAGATAATCTCCCTCGTAGTTCTCGATCTCCCACTGCTCCGGGTTGCCCTCCGGGTCCTGGATGGTGTACCGTTTCTCCTCGGAGACGAACTCCGTCTGGCCGGGGTCTATGCCCTGCTCAAGCGCCGCGATGAGGGCGAACGGCTTGAAGGAACTGCCCGGCTGCCTCTGGGCCTGCGTGACGAGGTTGAACTGCGCCTCCTCGTCGCGGTTGCCGACCATGGCCTTGATGTGTCCGGTCTCTGGCTCTATCGAGACGAGCGCCGCGTCCGGGTTCTCCGGGTAGGGCAGGTAACCTTGCGGGCCGTAGAGGATGTCCTGTGCCGCCGCCTGCGCTTCGAGGTCGAGCGTCGTGTACACGCTCAGGCCCCCCTGCAATACCGTGTTGGCCCCGTACATCTCGACCAACTCCCCACGGGCCACCTCCGTGAAGTCGCGCGTGAGCGGCGTATCTTCGAGGCCCGTCTCGACCATCGGGGCCTCGGGCCACTGCCGCGGCAGCTCCTCTTCGAGCGCCGCCATGTGGTCCTGGCGCGTGATGTAGCCGTTCCGGCGCATCTTGTCGAGGACTATGTTGCGCTGATAAGTTGCGCCGTCGCGATCCGTGCCCAAAGTAGAGGGCGACCAGAGCACCCCGATCAGGGCCGCCGAATCGGAGAGCGTCAGGTCGTCCGCGGATTTGTTGAAGTACGTCTCGGCGGCCGCTTCGACCCCGTAGGCGTTGTTCCCGAAGTACACGGTGTTCAGGTACATGCTCAGGATCTCGTCCTTCGGATAACGCCGCTCGACCTCGACGGCGATGAGCGCCTCCTTGACCTTGCGCTGCCAGGTGCGGTCGTTGGAGAGGTAGGCGTTCTTCACGTATTGCTGGGTAATCGTGCTCGCCCCCTCCACGGCCTGCCCCGCCCGGATATCTATCCACAGCGCCCGCAGGATGCCCGGGAGGTCTACGCCGCCATGGTGCCTGTAGCGCTCATCCTCCTTCGCCACCAGCGCGTCCAGCAACGTCGCCGGCATCTCCTCGAAACGAGCGGTCTTGCGGTTCTCGCCTCCGAAGATGGTCCCGATCACGCGCGCCGACCCCTCTCCTTCTCCGATCGGCTCGGAGTAGATGTACGTCGGGTGCGACTCTACCGCCTCGGGGGCCTCTAGGGTGCCGACGCTCCTTACCAGCCCCACGTACCCCCCCACCGCGAAGAAAACCGCCGCCACGACCCAGCAGAGAAGGAAAATGCCCGCCCACGCGGGCAGGCGTGACCGCAAGCCTCCCCCCTTACCACTCCGCCCTTTGGAGGAGTTCGAAAGGGCCGACAGGCTTCTGCCCTTCTTTCGGGCTGGGCTCGCGGCAGACTTGTCACTCTTGTTGCGGTAGGTGCGGGCCATCGGTGAGGTATAGTACACGAGCGATGAAGGTATTACACTATAATTACAAACAGGTTGCGATTTGTTAACGAATGACGTTGACGGGTTCGGGGCTCTGTACGCGAACGCGGTGGACGTGATCCCGCGAGAGGAGTTGGACCGGCGGCTGAGGAGCGGCGCCGAGTTGCGAGTCAAGCTCGGCATAGACCCCACGGCTCCAGACATCCACCTCGGTTTCGTCGTCGTCTTGAAGAAGCTGCGAGCGTTTCAGGAGCTAGGGCATACGGCCGTGCTGGTAATCGGGGACTACACAGCAAGGGTCGGCGACCCGTCCGGGCGCTCCAAGACGCGGCCGATACTCTCACCGGAGCAGATCGAGGAGAACACGAGGACCTACCTGGAGCAAGCCTACCTCATCCTGGACAAAGAGAAGACCGAGGTCCGCCACAACTCCGAGTGGCTCGCCCCCCTAACGATGGCTAACATTATCGGGCTCACGCGCGCGACCACCGTCGCCCGCCTCCTCGAGCGCGACGACTTCAGCAAGCGTTACGCTGCCGGCGACCCCATCTCCCTGACGGAGCTCCTCTACCCGCTGATGCAGGCCTACGACTCGGTCGCTATAGACGCCGACGTGGAACTGGGCGGCACCGACCAGCTCTACAATCTCCTCATGGGCCGCCATGTCATGGAGTACTACGGAAAAGAGCCCCAGTGCGTCCTCACCACACCCCTGCTCGTCGGCACCGATGGATCGGCGAAGATGAGCAAGTCCCTGGGCAACTACATCGGCATCACCGACGAGCCGCGCGAGATGTTCGGCAAGGCGATGAGCATCCCAGATGAGCCGATGCCAGACTACTACTCTCTCATCTTGGATCGTGACGTCCCCGAGGCAGAGCCCGTAGAGCAAAAACGCGAGCTCGCCCGTTCCCTCGTAAGCCTCTTCCATAAACCAGAGGCCGCCGCCGACGCCGAGAAGCACTTCGACACGGTAACCCGGCGTGACATCCCGGAGGACGCCCCCAAGGTCGCGCTCCCTGAGGGGGACGAGGTCTGGATCGTGGACCTCATCACCCTCGTGGGCTTCGCCAACACGAACGGCGAAGCCCGCCGCTTCATCAAAGGCGGCGCCGTCCGCCTCGACGGAGAGCAGATCACCGACGAGAAGCTCTCCATGCCCGTCCCGGACCTGGAAGGCAAGGTCCTGCAGGTCGGCAAGCGCCGCCACGCCCGTCTGATCAGGCCCCGTTAACACTCCTGCAAAATTTTCCCCCTCGAACCACTTGACGCCCCTCTAGGCTGCGCTACAATACCCGTCGCCGACAGCCTGAGACGGCCCCGAGCAAACGTTCGGGACGGTGGGAACCAAGACGTTCTACACAACTCAGCGCAACGCCCCGCCGAGAGGCGAGGGGCTTGAGTCGGTTGAAAAGCAACGGAGTGCCACTAACACCTCCGAAAAGGGTTTGACACCCAGGCGGTCCGTGGTATACTCCTCAAGCTGATGACCGGAAGCGACTTGACAACCGAGGCGGGGCACTAAAGGGCAGCCTCCCGACAGATCGGGAGATCGTCCGCGGCCCACTCCAGCGAGTGGGTCTTCGTTTCGCCGAAGGAAGTCCGTTTCTGGTCCGGCTCCGCCGAGAGGCCGGGGCTCGGAGGTCTTGAAAACTGAATAGCAGCAAAGACCTAGAACAGATAGGTAAACCCGTCTAAAAACGTCGGGACTCGACTCTCCGCGATCCGAGAGTAATCAAGAGATCGCCGCCGCGGGTAGCGCCCGCGACCAACTTGGCTGATGCGTCGCCTTCGGGCGGCGGATGATTGGCTAGTTCGGAGAGTTTGATCCTGGCTCAGGACGAACGCTGACGGTGTGCTTTAGACATGCAAGTCGAAC
>JADDPV010000178.1 GCA_016781705.1 Rubrobacter sp. | reverse complement strand
GCGCTTCAACACCAGGCAGCAGTAGCCGCGGAAGGGCACGCCTTCGTCGGTGGTAAGGTGGGAGACCTCAAGCTCTGAGACGATGCCGTACGGCTTGCCGCTGGCGCAGATCGGGCAAGCCTCGCCGCTCAGAAGCGCTTGCCACTTCTCGGGGTCTCTCCAGTTGCTCTCGTGTACCTGGGATCCGCCGCTCATGTACCCTATCCTTTCGGACGGCCCACCCAAAACACGAAAGGTAACAACTCGTGAGCATCGCCACATCTGGTGGTCTCCTTCCGGAGGGCTTCGTGGTCATGGGCCTCGCGGCAGAACCGGACGGTCTGCGGAATCCGAGCGAGGACCGAGCGGGCTTTCGGGACTGGAGGCTCTACGGCGAGGAGGGGTCGGCGAAGAGGGAGGCAGCCGCCCGGCTACAACCGGGCAGCCTCACCGTAGAGTTTGGCGGCGAGCCCCTCTTCCGTTTCGACGTGGGATCGGCAGCGGGGAACGGGAAGCTTAGGGCCGTCAGCCGGCCGAGCTCTTCGAGACTTCCCACGCGCCCCCGCAGCCCAGGCTCTTCGCCCCGGACGAGGCCGAATGGCTCAAGGCACTCATCATACTAGAGAGGTACACGCCCCGCGTCCCTCGACGCCCGCGGGTACTCCAGCAAGCGCCGTTATCGTGCGCGGGCGCTTTATAACGGTAGCGCCGTGAAGTGGCTGGTCTGGGACTTCGACGGCACGCTGGCCTACAGGGTCGGCGAGTGGCCCGCCTGGACCCAGGCGCTCCTCGAGGTCCTCGACCGGCAGACCCCAGGCCACGGCGTCGACCCCGAGTTGCTCAGCCCCTTCTTGCGGACAGGCTTCCCCTGGCACTCGCCGGAGGCCCATCACCCGCACCTCGCCTCGGCCGACGCCTGGTGGGGGGCGCTCGAGCCCAGCTTCGCGGACGCCTTCCGGGAGGCCGGCGCCGACGAAGTTTCGGCGGAGAAGCTGGCGAAAGCCGTCAGGCGTGCTTACCTGCACCCCGACCGCTGGCGGCTCTACGAGGACGCCTTGCCGGCCCTCGAAGGGCTGTCGTCCCGCGGCTGGAGGCACCTGCTGCTGACCAACCACGTTCCCGAGCTCGAGGAGATCGTCCGCCACCTCGGCCTGGACCGCCACCTCCACGGGATCTACAACTCCGCCGAGACCGGCTACGAGAAGCCCCATCCGGAGGCGTTCCGCGCCGTGCTCGAGGACCTGCCCGATTCCAATGCGGTTTGGATCATCGGCGACAATGCCGACGCCGACGTCGCCGGAGCGAAGGCGGCCGGCATCCCCGCTATCCTCGTGAGGAGACGGCGCGAGGGCGTCGAACCCTACTGCGAGAACCTCACCGGGATCGCGGAGATCGTGCGCGGATAGAGAGCCCCTCTGTCACCCGTCCAGGTCAGCCATGCGTCCCTGATTCGTGAGGAGGCTTCTGCTGAGCAAACCTCCTCACCAAATCCGTCCTCGCGCGCTCATCGACGAAGGCCGACGATCGCCTCTCTCGGGAAGATGAGGCCGAAAAGGTTGTCAGAGACCGGCAGTTGGCGACCGCCGCCGACCTACCGCGGGCGACCGCAGTAGACGAGGGTGTCGTACTCTATGGTCACCTCGCCTCCGGACTCGTGGGCGCGGAAGATTCTCTTTAGGTCGCGCAGCATGGCTGCCGATCCCGGCTCGTCCTCCGCGGGCACGCGGGAGGAGGAGAGCAGGCGCCCTTTGAAGCCCCGGAGGTCGAGGCGCTGGGAGTTCGGCAAGTTCGCCTCGGCGTAATAGTAGCGCCCGGCACCGAAGAAGGCGTCCACCGTACCCTCGATCCTCGCCCGGCCGCCGTCGTCGGTCCCGTGCTCGGCCAGAAGCGCTTCGTAGGCCTCGAGGAACGGCGTCCCAGACCCTCTCCTTACGTTCCATACCAGGGCGACACGCCCGCCGGGCTTCAGGACCCGCAAGAACTCCGCCCGGGACGCCACGGGGTCGAACCAGTGGAACACCTGCCCGGCCGCGATCAGGTCCACGCTCTCGTTTCCGAGCGTCGTGGCCTCCGCCGAACCGGCGACGCTCTCGAAGCGCTCGTGGCCGCCGAGGAGGCGCTCGGCGACCCCGCGCATCTCCGCGTTGGGCTCCACCCCGAAGACCCGGTTGCCGTTGCTCAAGAAC
This sequence comes from Rubrobacter sp., assembly GCA_016781705.1. GTDB lineage: Bacteria > Actinomycetota > Rubrobacteria > Rubrobacterales > Rubrobacteraceae > Rubrobacter_F. The sequence continues at coordinate 4,900 of JADDPV010000178.1, read as the reverse complement.
AGTCCGCTAAGGATGCCCGTGCCCGCGCCCACGTCCGCGACCGTCCACCGGTCCATTAGGCCGCATTCCTCCTCGAGGAAGGAGAGGACCCCAGGCGGGTACCCAGGACGGTACCTGGCGTAATTCTCGGCCCTGCCCGAGAAGCGTTGCCTGGGTTCTCCCATTCGGACCTTTCGCGCAGCGTAGGGGGTCGAGCCATATCTTGCCACACTGGGGCATGTGTCGCGGCACCGAGCGTCGCCCGCAAGGGCTTGCCGCCCATGTCTGGTCCCCCTGGCCACGCCATCCCGCGTCCACTACGGACGGTACCGCAGGACGGAACCCATGATACGGAAGTTCCCTTGCCGACAGCTTCAGGCCCGCTATGCGTGGCGCACTTCGTGGCCAGGTTTGTCCGCTAACTTCCGGGATCTTCCCGGCCCGATGAAAAACGTTCATGGTGCCCGCTTTCACCCTAGATCCGGATCCAGGCCCGCTAGTCTTGGGACGTCCCAAGACCCGTTCGTGGTCGCCACAGTTCGATGCCCACTCTTCCAACCGGCTGTTCCCATGCACGTGTCCGGGTGAATAGGCGTATCCTGTAATTGGGCCAAGCAAGGGGGTGTCGTGGAAGGGTGCGCGCTGTGCGATCCGGGACTGGAGCCGGTGATAGCCGAGAGCGAGCACTGGAAGCTGGTGCTCAACAAGCGCAACCAGAACCTCTTGGGCAAGTGCCTGCTCGCGCTGCGCCGCCACGAGGAGGCGGTGACGGAGCTCACCGCTGAGGAGTGGGCTGACCTGCGGATAGAGACGGCGCGGGCCACCGACGCCCTCAGGCGGGCCTTCGAGCCCGACCACTTCAACTACGCGTTCTTGCAGAACCTGGATCGCCACGTGCACCTGCACGTCCTTCCGCGCTACGCCGCAAGCCGCGAGTTTTCGGGGGAGGTCTTCGAGGACGGGCGTTACCCCGACCACTACGACCCCTTCTCGGACCCTAGACCCCTCACCGCCGAGAGGACCGAGGAGCTGACCGTCCTTCTGCGCGAGCACTACGCCTAGCCGCCGGCTACCGAAAACGCCCCTTCTGCACCGTGGGGGAGTAACCCTTCTTCCACGCTTCCGTGCTTGTCGGGGAGGAACCGACCACAAAAAGACCCGCACGACGAATGCTGGGAGGGTACTGTTCTAAACTACTCTTCGGCCGACGGACGATACTCAGAGACGGAGGCGTGGGTTTGCTGGTGACGGTCGAGGGACCTTCCGCGGTCGGGAAAACCGCGCTGCTTCTGAGCGCGACGCCCACGGAAAGCGTCGTGGGCGAAGGGTGGGAGGCGGTGGGGGTCTCGCGCGCTGCGGAACCGGCGGCGCCGCTGTCCTCGGAGGCCCAAAGGTTCTGGGTGGATCTGAACGTGCGCAGGTGGGAGCAGTTTCTGGAGGTGGAGGAGAGGCGCGGCACGGCCTACGCCGACACCGACCCTTTGAAGCTCTACTACAACTTCGCCCTGGTAAAGGCGGGCGAGCTGCCGCGCGAGGTCTTCGAGGAGGGGTGGCGACTGAGCCGCGAAGCGATGGAAGGACGCCGACTCGGGTTCGTGGACCGCGTGGTGTATCTCAAGGCGTCGCCCGCCACGCTTGCAAAGCGCAAAGCCAGCGACGCTGCTCGTACCCGCAGGAACTTCGGGCTGCACCAGCGCCTGACGAAAGCGATGGAAGGCTACTACGCAGCCTTGGAGGAGCTACGGCCCGAGACCGTTTGCTGGCTCGATGCCGAGGGCGAGATACCGAAGCACGCCGCGATCGAAGCGTTGTCCGGCGAGGCGCCCCGGCGCGACCGTTACGATGTGGCGCTGCTGGACGCTCTGAAAGCAGAGCTGGACCGGCTCCTGGAGGGAGGAAGCCCACCCTCGCAGAGACCGGCCTCCGAAGATGCCTCTTCCGAGCAGCTGGGTGGATAGGGGCTGCCTACTCCTTGTGCCGCCGATCAGTGTAGAGTGGGATGGTGGTGAGGCTCAAGATAGCCGACGAGCAACTCGCTTTGCACGTGAGGCGCTGGGCCGTCAAGGGCACCTTCCGGTCGTGGCGCTGGACGGCCACCGAGCCCTTCGAGGGAGCCTTGCTGTTGATAGCGACGCCCGGGCCGTTGGGGTTCTTGGTGGCCTTCTACGAGCAGGATGGCCGAGAGGTCACCCCCTTGTTGCTGTTGAAGAACGCCGTCCCGCTCTACGAGGCGCCGGCCGCCATCGAGACGGACCGGGTCTCGCGGGAGGCGTGGGCGGAGATCAGGAGGGCCGTCCCAGACCGACTCATGAAGTGCGGGCTCTCCCGAACTCTAGGTGAACGAGGTCGGACCGGGACCACCCCTGCGACCGCTCGAAGGATATCCCGGCAGACCGGATCCTCGAGCACTCTGCCTTCCCAGAAACGCTGCGCAAACACTACACTACCTGGTAGCACGTCGGCGTTCGGAAAGGATGAGCACGATGGAGACCTTGGAAAAGGCCACAAGGGTCGCGGCGATCTACGACGTCCACGGCAACCTGCCGGCCCTGGAGGCGGTCCTCTCGGAGCTGGTGCGTGTCGGGCCGGACCTGGTGGTCGTAGGCGGGGACGCGGCCTCGGGGCCGATGCCCGTCGAGGTCCTCGACCGTCTTGAGGGGTTGGGCGACCGGATCCGCTGGGTGCGCGGCAACGCCGACAGGGAGGTGGTCTCGGCCTACGATGGTGGGCGACCAGCGATCGAGGCCCGCATGTCCGATCCCGCCTTGGCCATGGACGGGTGGGCGGCCGACCGGATCGGCGAAAGGCACCGCGACCTGCTGGCCTCCTTCCGGGAGCGGGTCGTGGTCGAGGTACAGGGGCTCGGGGAGGTCCTGTTCTGCCACGCCACCCCCCGCAGCGACGAGGAGATCGTGACCACCGCCACCCCAGACGGGAGGCTGCGCGGGATACTTGTGGGGGTCGAGCAAGACCTCGTCGTCTGCGGGCACGTCCACACCCAGTACGACCGCCGCGTCGACGGCAAGCGGGTGGTCAACGCCGGGAGCGTCGGGCTCCCCTACCAGGGCGAGCCGGTGGGCGCGTTCTGGGCGCTGCTTGGTCCCGAGGGGGTCGGGTTGCGTCGCAGCGACTACGACCTGCGGGGCGCCGTCGAGGCGTTCCGTGCCGTGGGTTACCCCGCCGCCGAGGATATAGAGGAGAGCCTGCTCGAGCCGCCCGACCCGGCGTGGGTGGCCGACCTCTTCGAGAATCAGGCCGGCGACCGCTCGTAAGCGGGTCGACCGCGACCCCCGACGAGGCCCGAACCCCGACCCCGACGAAGGGAAGCGAGCGAGCCTTGCACGAGATACGTTCTCTGGCCGCGCCGGGCCGGCTGCGCATCGAAGAGCTGCTACTCGAAGGAGGGGGCGTAACCGTACGCGCCTCGGCGCGCGGACAGGACGCCGTTTGCCCGGTGTGCGGCAGTGGATCGCGCCGGGTCCACGGCCACTACACCCGCACCCTGGCCGACCTCCCCTGGGGCGGCGTGCCGGTGCGCCTGCGGGTTCGGGTGCGCAAGTTCTTCTGCGACGAGCCCTCCTGCGAGAGGAGGATCTTCGCCGAGCGCCTGGAGAAGGTGGCGCGGCCCTTCGCCCGCGGCACAGATCGTCAGAGGGAGGCGCTGGAGTGGATCGCCTTCGCGCTCGGCGGGGAAGCCGGGGCAAGATTGGCCCGCGAGCTCGGCCTGCTCGTCAGCCCCGACACCCTCCTGAACCGCATCCGAGGGGCTTCCCGTGCCGCGGCCGGAAACGTGCGCGTGGTGGGCGTGGACGACTTCGGCTTCAAGAGGGGCAACGCCTCCGGCACCATCATGGTGGACCTCGAACGCCACCAGATAGTGGATCTATTGCAAGGGCACTCGACGGAGCTAATAGCCCAATGGCTCAGGCAGCGCCCCGGCGTGGAGGTCGTCAGCCGCGACCGCTCCAACGTCTGCCGAGAGGGTGTCGACGCGGGTGCTCCAGAGGCAAAACAGGTCGCCGACCGCTGGCACCTGCTGCGCAACCTCACCCAGGTGCTGGAGGAGTTCCTGCTGACCAAAAGGCCGGCGCTGAAAAGGGTGGCGATGTCCGGGACCGATCCCGAAGAGAAGGGCACCCCCGAGGAGGGTACGCACGATTCCGTTCCGACCACGGAGACCCCCATAAAGCGCCCGTACGAGAGCATCGAGGGACCGGCCAGGAAGCGCCACGAGCGTCTGGTCGAGCAATGGAAGGAGATTCGACGGCTGCACCTGGCCGGTGCCAGGGTCAAGGACATCTCCGAATGGACCGGCACCAGTCGCAGCACCGTCTACCGCTACAGGAAGCTCGAAGAACCTCCTCCTCGCCCCGAGTATAGGAGAAAGAAAAGCGTCCTCGACCCGTGGATGCCCTACCTGGTGGGGCGCTGGAACGAGGGCTGCCACAGCGCCAAGCGGCTCCACGGCGAGATCCGCGAGCGGGGCTACGCTCACAGCATCGACACGGTGAACAGGGCGCTCTCCAACTTCCGCTACACCGAGGAGCAGGGCAAGAAGCTCCGGGCGCCCAAGGCGAAGAAGGGCAGCATCGCGGGAGCGTCTCCAAGCGCGAAGAACGTGGCCGCCCTGTTTATGCGCCGCGAGGAAAAGCTGAACGAGGAGCAGAAGGAGTACCTGGGTAGGCTGTGCGCCTCCGATGGGGCTCTGGCCGACGCACGGCGGCTAACCCAGGAGTTCGCGGGGATGGTCCGGGGACTCGAAGGCGAGAAGTTAGACGGATGGCTTGCCGAGGCCGGTGCGTCGGAGGCGGAAGCGATGAGGAAGTTCGCCGCCGGGCTGAAGAAGGACTATGCGGCGGTGAGGGCGGGGCTCACGGAGAGCTGGAGCACCGGACCCGTGGAGGGCTTCATCCATAAGCTC
>JADDPV010000008.1 GCA_016781705.1 Rubrobacter sp. | reverse complement strand
GATGGTCGACCGGTTTCGCCATGGCGATCTCCTCATCCTCAAACTGAACGACCCGGAGCAACTATAGCCGCCGCGCCGTCGCTCAACCCTTGCCCGCGCATGGCGTGCGACCGGGTTTACAATACACGCGGCGACACCTCACGGCGAGAGAGGAGCCTTACGCGTGGCGGACGAGAAGGACAAGGACTTCAAGAGTAGCTCGGCGGAGATCCTCGCCGACCTGCTCTCCGACGCGCGGGTGAGGCGCGGCCTGAATTACCTCGGGGGCGAGGAGTTCCGGGCTGACCGCGAACGCCTCCGGCGTGGCGCGGGCGAGCGCCTGAAGAACATCCGCGAGCGCTACCGCCCGAAAAAGCGCGACCCTGAGACCGCCGCGCGCGAGCGCGAGCTTTCGCTGCGCCTCGCCGAGGTCGAGGCCGAAGCCGCGGAGCTCAGGCTACGCCTCGCGGAGCTTCTAGAAGAGGAGGGGGTTATCCGGAGGGCCCTCGAAGAGCTCTGAACCGGGGATCTCCCGTTGGCCCGCGGGCCGGTTTCTAGAAGCTTTCCTCCGTGCTGGCATGCTGTAGGTTGTCACCCTCTTGTGCTTTGCCGGGGATTCGTGTAAAAAGTGGGCTGCTTTTGTATCCCGTGGTTCCGAGGAGGCGACTTGACCACCCCGAAGATCGGCCTTTACGACCCCGCATACGATCACGACGCCTGTGGGTTCGGGTTCGTGGCGCGGGTAGACGGCCGGAAGACCCGGGAGACGGTCGAGGAGGGGTTGGAGATCCTGGTCAACCTCGAGCACCGCGGCGCGAGCGGGAGCGACCCGGAGACCGGTGATGGGGCGGGGATTCTGGTCCAGGTCCCGGACGCCTTTTTCCGCAGGGCGTGCGAGGGGCTAGACTTCGAGCTGCCGCCGGCGGGCCGCTACGGGGTGGGCATCATCTTCGAGCGGAGCGAGGGCGAGGGGTCGGTGTGCGAGGAGCAGCTCCGGCGCATCGCCGAGGAGGAAGGGCAGCGCCTCTTGGGCTTCCGGGACGTGCCGATCGCGCCGTCGGAGGCCGGGCGGCTCGCCAGGGGCGTCATGCCGCGCATCCGGCAGGTCTTCGTGGGGGCCGGTGAGGGCTTAAGCCAGGACGCATTCGAGCGGAAGCTGTACGTGATCCGGCGCCTGCTCCACAAGGCCGTCGAGGAGGCGCACAGCTGCTACGTCGTGAGCCTCTCGTCGCGCACCGTCGTGTACAAGGGCCTCTTGAAGGGCCAGCAGCTCGCGCGATTCTATGCGGACCTCAGGGACCCGGAGTTTGCGAGCGCCATAGCGCTGGTCCACGAGCGGTTCTCGACGAACACGCTGGGCTCGTGGGAGCTCGCGCACCCGTACCGCTACGTGGCGCACAACGGCGAGTTCAACACCCTGCGCGGCAACATGAACTGGATGCGCGCCCGCGAGGCGCGCCTGGAGTCCCTGCTCTTCGGCGACGACATAGGGAAGCTCTCGCCCGTCATCGTGCCCGGCCAGAGCGATTCGGCGATCTTCGACAACGCGCTCGAACTCCTGTTCCTGGCGGGGCGCACGCTGCCGCACGCGGTGGCGATGATGATGCCGGAGGCGTGGGAGAACGACGACCTCATGGACCCGGACCGCCGGGACTTCTACCGGTACCACAGCGCGCTCATGGAGCCCTGGGACGGTCCGGCGGCGGTGGCCTTCACGGACGGCCGCGTCGTCGGCGCCACCCTCGACCGCAACGGCCTCAGGCCCGCCCGCTACATCGTCACCCGCGACGGCCGCGTGGTCATGGCCTCCGAGGACGGCGCCCTGCGCGTCGATCCCAACGACATCGTCGAGCGGTGGCGCCTCAGGCCGGGCCGCATGCTCGTCGTGGACACGGAGCAGAACCGGCTGCTGCACGACGAGGACGTCAAGAGGCCGCTCTTCGAGCGACAGCCCTACGGGGCCTGGGTCGAGGCGGGCGAGGTCCACCTCGAGGAGCTGCCGGAGGTCTCGGCCAACGGCCAACGCCCGGAGCCCGCTTCCCGCTTCGAGCGCCAACAGGCCTTCGGTTACACGCTGGAGGACACGAGGATACTGCTCGCCCCGATGGCCCAGAACGGTAAGGAGCCGGACGGCTCGATGGGCACCGACACGCCGCTCGCCGTCCTCTCCGAGCGCCCGCAGCTCTTATTCTCGTACTTCAAGCAGCTCTTCGCCCAGGTCACCAACCCGCCCATAGACCCGCTGCGCGAGGAGCTGGTGATGTCGCTCAAGATGTCGCTGGGGCCCGAGGGCAACCTCTTCGGCGAGACGCCCGAGCACTGCCGCCGCCTGCTGCTCGACGGACCCGTCCTCACCGACGCCGGACTAGAGAAGCTGCGGCGGCTGAGCTCCGAGCCATTCGCTGCCGCTACCTTGAGCACGCTCTTCACCGCCGGGGAAGAAGGCGGGCTGGAGCGGGCGCTCGATGGGCTGTGCGAGAAGGCCGAGAGCGCCGTCAGGGGCGGCTCGACGGTCCTCGTCCTCAGCGACAGGGGCGTGAGCCCGACGCAGGCCCCGATGCCGAGCCTGCTCGCGACCGCTGCCGTGCACCACCACCTGGTGCGCGTCGGGATCAGGACAAGCACCAGCCTCGTCGTCGAGACCGCCGAGGCCCGGGAGGTGCACCACTTCGCGCTCCTCATCGGCTACGGGGCGACGGCCGTGGCGCCGTACCTTGCCTTCGAGACCATCGAGGAGATGACGGGAGAAGGGGTCCTCGCGGGCATGGACCCGGAGGAAGCCGCCAGGAACTACGTCAAGGCCATCGGCAAGGGCCTCTTGAAGGTCATCTCGAAGATGGGGATCTCGACGCTCTTCTCGTACTGCGGGGCCCAGATCTTCGAGGCCGTCGGCCTGGACAGAGAGCTCGTGGACAAGCACTTCACAGGCACCGCCTCGCGCATCGGGGGGGTCGGGCTAGAGGAGATCGAACGCGAGGTCCTCGAGCGTCACAAGAAGGCCTTCTGGCCGTTCGAGGACGATACGGAAGAGCTCGACGTGGGGGGCGAGTACCAGCAGCGGATGCAGGGCCAGTACCACCAGTGGAACGCTTACAGCATCCCGCCGCTGCAACGAGCCGTCAAGACCGGCTCTTTCGAGACCTTCAAGGAGTTCACAAGGCACTTCAACGAGCGCAACGCCAGGTTCGCCACCCTGCGCGGCCTCTTCGACTTCGAGCGGGACCCCGTCCCCATAGACGAGGTCGAGCCGGCCAAGGAGATCGTCAAACGCTTCACGACGGGGGCGATGTCGCTCGGGGCTCTCAGCAAGGAGGCGCACGAGACGCTCGCGATTGCGATGAACCGCATCGGGGGCAAGTCCAACACCGGCGAGGGCGGCGAGGACCCGGAGCGCTTCGCGGACGAGCGCCGCAGCGCCATAAAGCAGGTAGCGAGCGGGCGCTTCGGCGTGACTACCGAGTACCTGGTCAACTCCGACGTGCTGCAGATCAAAATGGCCCAGGGCGCGAAGCCCGGCGAGGGTGGGCAGCTGCCGGGGCACAAGGTCTCCGAGTACATCGGCCAGATCCGTCACTCGACGCCGGGGGTCGGGTTGATCTCCCCGCCGCCGCACCACGACATCTACTCCATCGAGGACCTCGCCCAGCTCATCCACGACCTCAAGAACGCGAACCCCCGGGCGGACGTGAGCGTGAAGCTCGTCGCCGAGGTGGGGGTGGGGACGGTCGCCGCCGGGGTGAGCAAGGCAAAGGCCGACCACATAACCATCGCCGGCCACGACGGCGGCACGGGGGCGTCGCCCCTGTCCTCGCTCAAGCACGCGGGGCTGCCGTGGGAGATCGGGCTCGCCGAGACGCAGCAGGTCCTGGTCGAGAACGACCTGCGCGGACGCGTGATCGTGGAGGCCGACGGCCAGCTGAAGACCGGACGAGACGTGGTAGTCGCGGCGCTGCTGGGGGCTGAGGAGTTCGCGTTCTCGACGGCGCCGCTCGTGGCGACCGGGTGCATCATGATGCGGGTGTGCCACCTCAACACGTGCCCGGTCGGGATCGCGACGCAGGACCCGGAACTGAGGAAGCGCTTCACCGGGACGCCGGAGCACGTCATCAACTACTTCTTCTTCCTGGCCCAGGAGATCCGGGAGTACATGGCCGAGATGGGCTTCCGCACCTTCGCGGAGATGGTCGGGCGCTCGGACAAGCTGAAGATGCGCGAGGCTATCGAGCACTGGAAGGCCAAAGGTGTTGACCTGTCGGAGATCCTGCGCAAGGTCGAGGCCGCGGAGGGGGTGGCCATAAAGCACTCCGAAACGCAGGACCACGGGCTGAGCGGGGCGCTGGACAACGAGCTGATCGAACGCTGCCGCCCGGCCCTGGAGGACGCGGAGCCGGTGCACCTGCGGATATGGATCCGGAACACGAACCGGACGGTCGGCGGGATGCTCTCCGGCGAGGTCGCGCGCCGCTACGGCGGCGAGGGGCTGCCGGACGGCGCGATCCGCATAGACTTCGAGGGCGTCGCCGGCCAGTCCTTCGGCGCATGGCTCGCGAAGGGCGTGACCTTTAAGCTGACGGGCACGACCAACGACTACGTCGGCAAGGGCCTCTCGGGCGGACGGCTCGCCGTCGCGCCACCGGAGAACGTCGGCTACACGCCCGAGGAGTCCATCGTGGTCGGCAACGTGGCCCTCTACGGCGCGACGGGCGGCGAGGCGTACTTCCGGGGCTACGCTGGGGAGCGCTTCGCGGTCAGGAACTCGGGCGCGGAGGCTGTCGTCGAGGGCGTCGGGGACCACGGCTGCGAGTACATGACCGGAGGCGTGGCGGTCGTGCTCGGGCCGACGGGGCGCAACTTCGCGGCCGGGATGAGCGGCGGAATGGCGTTCGTCCTCGACGCGGAGGACCGCTTCGAGACGTTGTGCAACAAGGACATGGTCGGCCTTGAGAGCCTCGAGGCCGAGGAGGACGTCTCCCTTGTGCGCGGGCTCGTCGAGCGGCACCTCGAGTGGACCGGGAGCACCGTCGCCAGGCGGGTGCTGGATAACTGGGAGCAGATGCTGCCGAAGTTCGTCAAGGTGATGCCGCACGACCTCAAGCGCGTGCTGCGAGAGCGTCAGGAGGCGGAGTTGGAGGCCGTGAGGTAGTGGGAGATCCCAAAGGATTTCTGAAGATAGGGCGCAAGCCCACGCCCAAGCGCACCGTCGAAGAGCGGATCCAGGACTACCGCTACGTCTACAAGACGTGGCCGGCGGAGGAGGTCAGAGAGCAGGCCGCGCGGTGCATGGACTGCGGGATACCCTTCTGCAACACGGGCTGCCCGGTGAACAACCTGATCCCGGACTGGAACGACCTGGTCTACCGGGACAGGTGGCACGAGGCGATCATGCGGCTGCACGCCACCAACAACTTCCCGGAGTTCACGGGGATGCTGTGCCCCGCGCCTTGCGAGCCCGCGTGCGTGCTCTCGATCAACGACAAGCCCGTCACCATCAAGGATATAGAGCTCTCTATCATCAACCGGGCCTTCGAGGAGGGCTGGGTGAAGCCGACCCCGCCGCACCTCAGGACCGGCAAGCGGGTCGCGGTCGTGGGATCCGGGCCAGCGGGCCTCGCGGCGGCCCAGCAACTGAACCGGGCCGGCCACCACGTGGTTGTCTTCGAGAAGGACGACAAGATAGGCGGCCTCCTTCGCTACGGCATCCCGGACTTCAAGATCGAGAAATGGATAGTGGACCGGCGTATAAAGCAAATGGAGGAGGAGGGCGTCGAGTTCCGCACCAGCGCCTACGTCGGTTACGACCCGACGACCGAGGAGCTCAAAAGGGACTTCGACTCGATAATCCTCGCGGTCGGCGCCTTGCAGGGCCGCGACCTCGACGTGCCGGGGCGCGAGCTGGGTGGGATACACCTCGCGATGGACTACCTCGTGCAGCAGAACCGCCGCGTCGCGGGGCTGCCCGTGAACGCTGACCCGGAGATCTCCGCCAGAGGCAAGAACGTGGTCATCCTGGGCGGCGGTGACACGAGCGCCGACTGTTTGGGCAACTCGCACCGCGAGGGCTGCGCCTCGGTCAAGGTACTGACACACGGCCCCAGGCCGCCCGAGAACCCGGACCGGCTCGCCTGGCCGGACTGGCCCCTGATCCTGCACACCTACCCCGCGCACGAGGAGGGCGGCGAGCGCGGCTTCAGCGTCGCGGTGAAAGGCTTCTCCGGCTCGAACGGGCACGTCGAGAGGATGCACGCCGTAAGGACGGAGCGCATGAAAGACGGCAAGACCGTCCTCATCGAGGGCACGGACTTCGAGATCGAGACCGACCTCGTCTTGCTCGCCATCGGCTTCACCGGCCCCGTGCGCGACAAGTTCCTCGAGGACCTCGGCCTCGGCTACAACGAGCGCGGCGCGATCCCCACCGTGGACGGCTTCGGCACCGAGCAGCCCGGCGTCTTCGTCGCCGGGGACGCCAAGAGGGGCGCCTCCTTAATAGTTTGGGCCATCGCCGAGGGCCGCAAGGCCGCCAGTCAGGCGGACCTGTACCTCATGGGCGAGAGCATGCTGCCCGGATAGACGTCGGCTTTCAGCCTGAGCCGCCAGCCAAGAACGGTGGTCGGTATACGGAGGGAAGACCAACAGACCTAGTAGACTGGTCCCATGCCGTAGAGGCCGCGGCGCAACTGCTCGGCGGCTGGCCGCACCGACGAAAAGCCGACTGATGAAGGCTGAACGCTGATGGCTATGAAATGCCCGGCGTGGAGGTTCGAGTGGGAGCCCATGACGAGTGGCACGCGGTGCCAACGGTGGCGTAGGCGGCGTCGTTCTTGGTCTGCTTTTTGGGTGACGCGCTCCTGGGGCGGTGGGTTGTTTTTGCCGCTCTACGTCGCCGGCTTCTACGGCGGCATGATCGTCATAGACCTCGTCACCTACGCGATGCTCTCACGCTGACGAGGCTGGCTGTGGCGACGGGGTTGCGGGCTTGGTGACTGGTAGAGGTGGGTGGACTCTGGCTCGGGACCACGGTGGTTCTGATCCTCCTCCCCGTTCTGGCTGGGGTGGGGTTGGACCGGGACACCCTGCCCTGGCAGGTCCTCGGTGGGATTCTCCTGATCGCCTCGGTGGCGGTGGAGA
>JADDPV010000238.1 GCA_016781705.1 Rubrobacter sp. | reverse complement strand
GAACATTTAACCCCATTTCTCCTACAATTCACGGCTAATGCGTTTGTTTCAAGCAGGTTTCTAGAGAAAGGGGTATTCGCTTGAAGATCCTGGTCCTCGGCGGCGACGGCTACTGCGGCTGGCCGACCTCGTTGCACCTCTCGGACGCGGGCCACGACGTGGTCATCGTGGACAACTTCGTCCGGAGGCAGATAGACCACGAGCTCGGGGTGCAGAGCCTCACGCCCGTCGTGGGCCTCACGGAGAGGTTGCGGGCGTGGCGAGAGACGGGCGGACGGCCGGTAGGGCTGGAGGTGGGCGACCTTCTGGACTGGGACTTCGTCGCCGGTTTAGTAGAGCGGCACCGGCCCGAGGCGGTGGTGCACTTCGCCGAGCAGCGCGCGGCGCCGTATTCCATGATCTCGCGCGGGCACGCGATCTACACGCAGCACAACAACGTCATCGGCAACCTCAACGTGCTCTTCGCGATCAACGAGTTCGCGCCGGATTGTCACCTCGTCAAGCTCGGGACGATGGGCGAGTACGGGACGCCCAACATAGACATCGAAGAGGGCTTCATCGAGATCGAGCACAACGGCCGCAAGGACACGCTGCCCTACCCCAAGCAGCCGGGGAGCTGGTACCACCTCAGCAAGGTCCACGACTCGCACAACATCATGTTCGCGTGCAAGATATGGGGCATGAGGGCCACGGACCTCAACCAGGGCGTCGTGTACGGGACGGTGACGCCGCAGACGGAGCGCAACGAGCGCCTGGTCAACCGCTTCGACTACGATGAGGTCTTCGGCACCGTTTTGAACCGCTTCTGCATCCAGGCCGCGATAGGCCACCCCCTGACGGTCTACGGCGAGGGCGGCCAGACGCGCGGTTTCCTGGACATCCGCGACACGGTACGCTGCATCGAGCTGGCGATCGAGAACCCCGCCGAGCGCGGCGAGTTTCGCGTCTTCAACCAGTTCACGGAAAAGTTCAGCGTGAGGCAGCTCGCTGGCATGGTCTCGGACGCCGCCGCGAAGCTGGGGGTCGAGACGCGGATCGAGAAGCAGCCGAACCCGCGCGTGGAGTCGGAGGAGCACTACTACAACGCGAAGCACACGCGCCTCCTGGACCTCGGCCTCGAGCCCCACTACCTGAGCGACGCGCTGCTAGACTCGCTGCTGAACATCGCCGTGAAGCACCGCGGCCGGGCAGACCTCGATGCCGTGAACCCGCGGGTGGACTGGCGTACGGGACGCCGCTCCCTGCTGGAAGAAGTCGACGAGCCGGCTTATCCTTCGACGCTATGATCCCGGAGCTGCTGGCGGCGGAGCACGTGCGGCTGGGCGGCGTGCTCGTCGCCGCGCTCTTCGCCGCCTACGGCATCGGGAGCTTCCGCCGCGGCGGGTGGAGCAGGTTCGAGCTGCTCCTCGCGCTGCTCATAGCGGCGGGGGTCGTGGTGGTCTCGGTCTTCCCGCAGGTGGGCGAGGTGTTCACCCGGCTCTTCGGGCTGAAGAACCGCGCCTTCGCGCTGCTGTCGTTCGCGAGCCTGCTGCTCTTCGGCCTGTTCCTGTACCTGCTCGGCCAGGTGGGGACCGCCCGCCGGCGCGGCAGGGAGATCGTCGACGCCCTCGCCTTGAGAGAGTACATGGCCCGATTCGGCTCGCCGGAGATGCTCACGCCGCACGGACAGGCGGCAAGAGGGGCGCAACCCGGCAGGGTCCTGGTCCTCGTTCCCGCGTATAACGAGGGGGGACGATAGCGGACGTGCTCGGTAGGGTGCCCGAGAGCGTGCTGGGACGAGAGACGAAGACGGTCGTGCTCGTGGACGGCGCGACCGACGACACGGAGGCCGTGGCCCTGCGGAGCGGCGTCCCGGTCGCCACCCTCGCCGTCAGGCTGGGCAAGGGCGACGCGCTGCACGTGGGCTTCGAGATAGCCCGCCTGGAGAAGGCGGAGATAGTGGTCACCATCGACGCCGACGGGCAATACCAACCCGAGGAGATAGAGCGCGTCGTGAAGCCCGTCATCGACGAGGAGGCGGACTTCGTCATAGGGTCGCGCTTTTTGGGCTACTACGAGGAGGCCGGGAGCGTCCGGCACTTGGGCGTCGTGTTCTTCTCCAGGCTGGTCTCGCTGCTCACGAGGCGCAGGATCACGGACTGCACCAGCGGCCTCAGGGCCATCCGGGGCGCGGAGCTCGAGAAGCTGGACCTGCGCGAGGAGCAGTTCGAGACCAACGAGGTCCTCCTGGAGGCGCACAGGAACGGGCTGCGCATCAAGGAAGTCCCATGCTCCATGCTCAAGCGCGCCGAGGGCGAGAGCAAGAAGCCGCCGCGCCTGTGGTACCCCATGGAGGTCATGTGGGTCATCGTCCGCACGTGGTTGCGCGGTAGGCCAGCCTGAAGCCGGGCTTCGGGATGACGCCGTGAAGGCTTTTTGAGGGGCGCTTTGCTCGGCGTCCTGGGACGCCGGCAGGGGGCGGGCGCGGGGAGCCTGTACGTCGCGGGGGCGTTCGCCGTCTCCGGGGTTCTGACCTACGTCTTCCACGGCCTCGCGGCGCGGGTCCTGGGACCGGAGGGCTACGGCGGGCTCGGGGTGTTGTGGGCGGCGACCTTCCTGGCTGTGCAGACGATCTGGCCCGGCTTCACCCAGACCCTGGGGCGCTACGTTGCCGAGCGGGAGGCGCGCGACGAAGACTGGCGGCCGGTCGTCCTCTCGGTGAAGCGCCTCCAACTCACGCTGTTGGGGGTCTTTTTGCTGGTCGCCCTGCCCGCGAGCCCCTTGCTGGCGAAGGGTGTCTTCGGGGGGGACTGGACGCTCACGCTGGCTTTCGTCGCCGCGGTGGCGGCCTACGCGCCCGAGTACTTCAGGCGCGGCACGTTCGGCGGGCACCGGCGCTTCGCGCGTCTGGGTGCCCTGCACGTGGCGGAGTCCTCGAGCCGGGCTTTGATCTCTGGCGTCCTTCTCGTGGCGGGGGCGGGTGTGGCCGGGCCGGCCGCCGCGATCGTGCTAGCGCCGCTGGTCGGGGTTCTGCTGGTGCGGGAGGTGCCCGGGGAGCCCCCCGAACGAGAGGGTGAACCCTTCAGCGCCGTCGAGGGGATCCGGTTCGCCGGGCCGGTGCTCCTGTGCGTGGCGTTCGCCCAGGCGCTGATGAACGGCGGGCCCATCCTGGTGAGCACTCTAGGCGGCCCGGACGCCCAGGAGCGGGCCGGTATACTGCTCGCGGCGCTCATCCTCGCGCGCGTCCCTCAGTACGTTCTCTCTCCCGCCATCGCCGGCCTCCTGCCGCACGCGAGCCGCGTGCTGGCGGCGGAGGGCCGGAGGGGTCTCGACCGCTTCGTGGGCAAGGCTGCGGGGGCCGTGGGGCTCGCCGGCGCCGCGACCGTGGCGGGCGTGTGGCTCTTCGGAGAGCGGGCCATGAGCCTCTTCTACGGCCCGGGCTTCGGCGCGGGCCGGGAGGCGCTCGTGCTGCTCGCGACCCTCGCCGCCTTCTACCTCCTGTCGGAGACGCTCAACCAGGCCCTCTTCTCCCTCGGGCGCGCGCGCCTCGCCGTCCTCGGCTGGCTCGTCGGGCTCCTCACCGCCGCCGTCTGCGCGGCGACGTTACCGGGGGCCGGTACCCTGGACGGCATCTCCCTCTCCCTCGCGCTCGGCGCTGTGGCCACCACCGCCTCCCAGACAGCGTTCTACCTCGCGGCGCGGCGGCGTGTACCGGGAGTGGACGGTCCCCGATAGCGGCGTTTACGAAGCCGATCCACCGCACCGGGAGAGCTGTCGTCGACAAGCGAGACCCATCCGCAAGAATCCTGATGCTCAAAGCCCGGCTCGCTGAAGGACCGATCCTTCGACGAGCCGCCGTGAACTCCGGCGTTCGCGGGATCGTTTACAATGCGTAGGGGAGGCTCCGGGACGGGAGGTGCGAAGTTCGTGGGCGGGGTGTTCGTCGTCGGCTCCATAAACCAGGACTTCGTGCTCACCGTCCAGCGCCGCCCCGAACCCGGCGAGACCGTCACCGACGCCCGGCTCACCCTCCTCCCCGGTGGCAAGGGCGCCAACGCCGCCGTCGCCGCAGCCCGCTTACGCGCCAGGGTCACTATGCTCGGGCGCGTCGGTGAGGACGCTTTCGGCCGGGATCTCGTCGAGAACCTGAGCGAGAACGGCGTGGACACGCAACACGTCAAGACCGTCCCCAACGCGCCGACCGGCTCCGCCTTCATCACCGTTACCCCCGACGGCGAGAACGCCATCGTCGTCTCCCCCGGCGCCAACCGCTCCTTTGGCCCCGAAGAGGTAGACGAGGCGGCCGGCGCTTTGGGCGAAACACGCGTTCTCGTCGCGCAGCTGGAGGTCCCCGTCGAGGCCGTCGAGCGGGTAGCGAGCCTCGTGACCGGGGCCGGCGGGCGCTTCCTGTTCAACTTCGCTCCCGCGCGACAAGTCCCCGAAAGCCTGCTGCGCCTCCCCGACCCCCTCGTCGTCAATGAGACAGAGGCCCGTTTCCTGCTCGGCGAGGAAGCGCGAGACCCCACGGAGCTGGTCGAAAGGCTCCTCGGTCTCGGCCCCTCCTCGGCCGTCGTGACGCTGGGCGCGAAGGGCGCGGTTCTGGCCGCCGGGGGGACGGTTCGGAACTTCCCCGCCCCGCAGGTCGAGGCGGTGGACACCACGGGGGCCGGGGACGCCTTCGTTGGGGCCCTGGCGGCGAGGCTGGCAGAAGGCTTGTCGCTGGAAGAGGCGGTTCCCTACGCCGTTTTGGCAGGGGCGGCGGCGGTGGCGCGGGAGGGGGCGCAAGGGGCGTTGCCGACGCCGGAAGAGGTGGAGAGACTTAGTAGCCGGTAGGATACGCGGCTATATCGCGGCGAACCACTCCAGGTTCACCTCGACGACCTCGACCTGCTTCGTTTCGACCCCGAGTTTCAGGTCCTTCAACTTGTCTATCAGTTGTTCGCCGTCTATCAGATCTATCGGCGGAGCACCGTCGCGGGTGGCCTCTTGGCTCGCCGCCGGGGTAAAGCTGCCCGTGGTGATGATCAAACCCTTGTCCGCCCGACCCACCATCGCCCCGCGGAAGTCCCTTACGGTCCCCGCGGAGACGGTGTTTCGGTAGCGTTTGCACTGGAAGATGACCGGGAAGCTCAGCAGGCCGGCCACTCGCACCACGCCGTGGCCGTCTATGCCACCGTCGCCGGTACGCCCTGTAACTTCTACCTGTATAAATCCTGACTCCCGCAGCAGGCGTTGGCACAGACGCTCGAAGGCATCAGGTGACATGCTTAGAAGTGTGGTCATCAGCGTCTCGCGCCAGGTGGCCGTTTCTTCTTCGGCGTCTTCTCTTTCCGCTTGCGGGCCAGGCGTTTCCTCCAGCTCGGTCCTGCCCTGACGCTCCCGCGCGTCTTGCTCGCGCGCAAACCGGACCACAGCCCGCGGGTCTACCTCGTCCGCTTCGGTCCCCTTCGAAGTGAGCGCCCATACCCCGCGCGAGGAGTTTGCGATCAGGCCGTACTTCTTGAGGTACGTGCGCGCCCAAGCTAACCTATACTCGAGCTCGGTCTGACTTCTCTTACCCGGGTGGGGACGTTCGACGACCTCTCGCGGAAGTTGCAAGTCTTCGATGACTTGCTCAAGCAGCTCGGTGATGGACGCGCTACCGCCCAGGCACCGGAGGGCAGCCAGAGTAGGGTTCATGAGCTTATCAAAGGTCGGGACTTCCACGATTCACAGGATACCAGGACGACCAAACCGACCGCTCAGAGAGACCGCGCTCCTTAGAGCAGGACGCCTCTCAGCGGCTCAGGGCGGAAATCCGCTCCATCTCCTCGTCCGTGAGCTCGAAGTCGAAGACGTCGAGGTTGGCTTTGAGGTGCTCCTCGGAAGCCGCTTTGGGGATGGCGGCGACTTTGTCTTGCTGGATCAGCCACCGCAAGGCCACCTGCGCCGGCGTCTTGCCGCCGTGGGCGGCCCCGATCTCCTCTAGCGTCGCGTCGTCGAGGACGGCGCCCTTCGCGACGGGGCTGTAGGCCGTGAGCAGGTAGTCCATCTCCCTGGCCTGCTGCAAGAGCCTTCCTTGCGCCCGGTATGGATGGTACTCGACCTGGTTGCAGAACACCTCCGCGTACCCCGCGGCCTCCTCGACCTGGGAGGGCGAGAAGTTGCTGACGCCCACGTGCCGGACGCTTCCCCCTTCCTGGAGCTCGCGCATCGCGCCCAGCGTTTCCCCCACCGGCACGCTCGGGTTGGGCCAGTGCATGAGCAACAGGTCCACGTAGTCCGTGCCGAGCTTGCGCAGGCTCTCTTCGGTCGAGCGGAGAACGGCGTCGTGGGAGAAGTTGGAGGTGCGAAGCTTGGTGACGACGAAGACCTCCCCGCGGTCCACCCCGGAGCCCACCATGCCCCGCCCGACCTCAGCCTCGTTGCCGTACATCTGGGCGGTATCCACGTGGCGGTAGCCTATCCCGAGGGCGCGCTCGACGGCTTTCGCGCACTCCCTGCCGGAGAGCAGCCAGGTGCCCAGGCCCAGGGCGGGGACGTCTTTGCCTTTGATCTCCTGATACTCCATCGTGACCTCCCTACGCGACCGATCCCGCTTACCGTACCATCCCGGGCCGCTAGGAGCGCTTCTCCGGCGCGAAGGACTCCTCGGGGCGTCCTTCCAGCTCGGCGATGGCGGTGAGGAACCACTCGGGGCGGGGCTTCACCTCCCCGGTCTGCGCTTGGTAGAAGACCTGGGCGCTCTCGCCTCCGGCAACGAGGCGGCCCCCCTCGAAGCTCTCCCCGACGCGCAGCTCGTAGTCCATGACGAAAGAGCGGTTCCCGACCGCGCGCACGCTCGCGGCCCCGAAGAGGGAATCTTTCAGGAAGATCGAGGCCTTGTACCTGATCGTCGCCTCGGCGAGGACGTAGCGCGCCCCGGGGAGGTCCCCGGCCTCCAAAGGCCCCAAGTCCAGTTGCTCGGCGAGCCGCTTCCAGTACGCCATGCGCAACGACTCGAAGTAGGTCGCGTGCAGCGCGTTGTTGACGTGCCCGTACGTGTCGATGTCCTGGTAGCGGATCCGTATCTTCTCCACCACGGGCGGGTTCTTCACTGGACTTTGGCCATCATGGTGCGTAGCAAACAGCGTCGGTTAGACGTTCGACGAAGGCCCGCGGGACTTTTACC